>NZ_NXIB02000009.1 GCF_002412335.2 Tychonema bourrellyi FEM_GT703 | reverse complement strand
CCTTCTTAAGGGGGATTTAGGGGGATCTAGACTCAGGTAAAAACCAGATTTCTCAAGGCTTTCAGGCTTAAGTTGACACCTATGAGACAAGCCAAATCAAATCAGACAGGAATTATGCACTCCAACCAAAGAAACCGGGTTTTTTACGAAAATACTCGTTGTAGCCCGCAAATTCTGTAAAAAACCCGGTTTCTGGGTCCATGCGTAAGTCCTACTAAAAACGACATTTGGCGACAGACAGTTGTGAACAGTTTAATTAAACTGGTAAATAAGAAAACATTAGCCAACAACTTCCCAAGGATGGAAACTAATATGTCCAATACTCACCCCAGCCAAATTAAGAGTTTAATGGCAAAAAATGGCGAACTGCAATGTGCGGCTGCTCCGATTGAGCGGATTAACGATCATGCTCGAAGTGCGATCGATCATGTCATGGAAAAGCGACAAGGATTTTTACAACGCTTCTTTCCAGACGCGGGCACTCGCGCAGCCATTGAAGGCGAATTAGCCTTAGTGAAGGATGAGTTTGAGTTTCGCCGTCGCGCTTTACAAAAAGTGCGGGAAACGCAAATCCAATCTCTCACGGAACATTGCAATCAATATTTAGTGCGAGAAAAAGCCGCTATCCGCAGTGACACTGCCGCATTCTTAATGTCCAAAAAATTGGAGTTGGAAAACAATTTATATTCTATTTCTGAGGAATTTCTCACGCGAATGGAATCGCAAATGGCTCAAGCTGAAGCAATTCAAAACCCTATCTTAAAACGGGTGCGTCAAACCCAATTGGAAAAGTCAGTTGAAGATTTTGTCGATCTGCAAAGTCGTTTAGTTGACCAATTCCAACGGATCATCTCTGAGGGAGTTTAAAGGTTTTGGACTCGTTCCCAGGATCTGGCTGGGAATGGTGATATCGAGGCTTTGTCTAGAATCACAACAGTACAAACAATTCCCTTGAGAAGCGGTGCGTGACGATGAATCATCCTTTGCTACGAGTTAAAGGTTTTTCTCCGTCACGCACCCTACTACTGACTATTGACCAAAAGGTGGTAGCTGAAGTAACTGATTTTTAGAAGGCGGAAGTTGAGCCGGATTGTGGCGAATTTCGATCGCACTTTCTCCCGAATTTCCAGTGGTAACAGGTACTATCTCCAAAGAATATACTGTCTCTGTCTTTACAGCAGCAGGAGTTTTGGCCTTCGTGAGCAAGTCAACCGCATCTCCGAGGGCGCTAGTTAAATTTTTGCTAGTTTCAGCGTGGCGGGCTTCTTCTTGCTTTAGGGCTTGAGTCAATTGTTTGATTTGTTCAAAAGCCCGATCGCGCTCTTCCATTACCACAACCAACTTAGCCTTAAGTTCGCCAACAGTTTGCAATTGTTCAACTTCTTGCTGGCGGGCACTTCCAGCTTCGTCGCCTTCCGACACAATGGGGGAGAAAGTTTGGAGTTGCTGTATTTGTGCTTCCAAATTGGCGATGCTTTGCTGAGTTAATTTAGCATCATTCCGCCGCTGTTCCGCTTCGGTATTATAGAGTTGACGCCACTGGGCTGCACTTTCACTGGCTTCATCGCGATCGCGCGAAACTTCTGTTAACTGCTGTTGCAGCCGCTTAATTTCATCTAACCACTGTCTGACATCCTGAGCCATAATATTGATTTTAGATTTTAGATTTTAGATTGGGGAATTGGGAATTGGGAATTGGGAATTGGCAATTGCGAGTTGATAATGGCTTAATTAATTAACGACTTGTGTTACCTCATCTTTCGCCCCGTTTCCTGTGCATTATGAACATTTTTTACTGGCTGCGCTACTTGATTTTAGCTTTGTTTCGGGTGCTTTTGAGGCTGCTGAGAGCTATCAAAAATAAATTTGGTCACTTTTGGCTTTTTTGTCGGTGTTTGACCTGGCGCACGCTCAGGGAAGTGTGCGTGAAGGCAGGAGAGCAGCGGTTGCCGGGGCTGTCGGCGGAAATGGCCTACAATTCTATGCTGGCGCTGTTTCCGGGGCTGTTGGCTGTGTTATCGGCGATCGCCCTTTTTGAACCTTTGCAATCAACACTTTATCAAATCGCCGGTCTTTTAGGCGAAGTCATACCCGATGAAGTCCGAAAATTGATTCGCAGTTCCCTCGAAGAAATCCTTTTATATCGCAATCAAGAACTATTTTCTCTGAGTTTTGTAGCATCCTTGTGGGCATTTTCTGGAGTAATGAGCGCGGCAATGGCTGCACTCGATCGCATCCATGAAATCTCCCCCGATCGAACTCGGTCTTTTTTGAAAGCCAAACTTATTGCTCTGGCCCTAAGTATTGGCACAATCATACTATTAATTATAGCATCTGGAGCAGTATTTGTCAGCGACTTAATTGTACAAGCTATTGCCCGCCAGAGTTGTCTGCTGGAGTCCGTTGCTAATTGCAATTTAAAAGAGTTTAAAAGTTGCCTGCTCCCCGCCACAAGTTGCCCTTTAGAGTCGGAACTGTTAGCTATTTGGTGGCTGTGGCGCTGGCCTAGTTCTTTGGGAATTGTATCAGTTGCCTTTGCCTTTGTTTACCGCTACGGGCCCAGCCGACACCAACGAGACATTCCTATTTTTTCGGGCGCTGTTTTTGCCGCTATTTTGTGGGCGTTGATTTCAGCTTTGTTTCGGTTTTATGTTTTGCATTTGGGCAATTACAGTTGGACTTACGGGACGATCGGCACTTTCATTGTGTTGCTATTGTGGCTCTATCTTTGTTGTTTGGTGATGCTGATTGGCGCTCAGTTGAATGTGACAGTTGGGAAAGCAATGAAACTAAAATGATGGGAATTGGGCATTGGGAATTGGGCATTGGTCATTGGGAATTGGGCATTGGGCATTGGGCATTGGGCATTGGGCATTGGGCATTGGGCATTGGGCATTGGTTATTATTTGTTATTTGCTCCCTCTTTCCTCTTCCTTCTTCCTGACATCTATTACATCCGTTACATCCGTTACAGAATCCGTTGCCGAACTTCCTTCTTTTATTAATTTCCCGATAGCCGCTCACCGACGCAGTAAAGTGCTGAGGATGCCCGCAACAAAAGAAAGCAAAATCAGTATCCAAATAACAGCACCGGGAATGAATGTCAAGAGGCCAACACCTCTCAGAATCCAAACTAGCAAGGTGATGGCAAGGATAGCCCAAAAGATACGGGTTGATAGTCGCATTTGAAATTTAGGAGAATTAGTCATGTTGAATGTTAAAGTTTTGTCTGGATCAATGATAGCTGTTTTATTGGCGATCGGCTCTTATTTGGGAGCAATTTCGACTCCCGGTGTCGCTGTCGCCCGTGGGGGTACGAATCCGCTGGGAGAAGTGGCTAATGCTGCTCAAAAAACACCCTCTGCAAGTTTAACAATTTCCGATCGCACAATTGGAGCCGCTCAGGTGGGAATGACTTTCGGACAACTGAAAAAGGCTCTGGGTTCCACGGCGCAGTTTAAGGTCGAATCTCCTTTTATGGTAGACTTTGATGCTGTGGCCCTCAGCCAGTCGGGAAAAGTGCAATATCGGATTATTTATGCTGCGGCTACAAAGCTTAAAGATGGCGATGTCATTGAACTTTTGATGACTGACAATGCCAATTATAAAACAGTTCAGGGTGTCGGGCCAGGAATGACTCTGAAACAAGCAGAGGCAATTTACGGCAAAGCTACTTTATCTTATAATGTGGATAATGAAATGAGAGAAAATGTGGTTTTTGCCAAGCAACCCACTAACAAAATTATGTTTGTACCCAAGGCTGAAGGGAAGCAATTTGCGGGAGTTTACGGCGCTGGTAAAGGGGGATTTTTTCAGACTAAGAAGTATCAGTCGAATGCTGTGATTAAGTCTGTCATGGTGCGGAAGTAACTTATCAATCCTGGATGCAAAAACCCGGTTTATGTAATTGCGTCATCTTAGGTTGATGGCGCGAGAAACCGGGTTTTTTGCTGTGTCTGCGGGCTGTACGAAGTATTCTCGCAAAAACCCGGTTTCTGAGCACCTGCACGGACAGAAGAAAACAGAAATTAAGGATTACTTGTGGGTAACTCCAAATACTCTTCGTTGTCCAGATAATCTCTGATATTTTCCAGTATTTGCGTCAAATACTCTACGACTTCTTCCTTAATTTCTAATAGTTCCTCAATAGCCTGATCGTGACCCAATTCCTCGAAAGACTTAATCCCATGCGCCAAATCATTCCTGTTCCTTTTAACAACTACAAGATTTTGCCCATTCTTTGTCTTAGTAAAGTCTGTTTGATATGAAAAACCATAGTTTTCCGCTATTTCTTTAATTAACCTAGCATCCACATTTCCTGAAAATAGTTCTTCACGCTCAAATGTAGCTGTGATGATATCTGTAGAAATTTGGTTGATTGTTAAATGAATTTTCTTAGGAGAACGATTTTTAAGATTTTGGAGGACAATCATTTTGATTTTTGGTTTGAGATCGTCAAAAGAGATTGCTTTATTTTTTAACTCATCGAATATGGCTTCAATCGCATTTCGCATAGTGGATTCAACTAAATTATATAGTAACAAGAAAATATTAGATTTGAGAGTTTTTGCTAACTCAGGATTGAGGCTTTGTATTTTGTATGTGCCAACAGAATCGAATACAGCTAACTTTATTGTTTGTTTTTCCAAGCTCTCCACAAAAATAAAGTAATCATGCACCTCTTTAGTGCGTGTATTAAAGTCGAAGAGTACAGTTTCCATGATTATCCTAGCAGTCGATCGTAGACCTATTCAATACACACAATAGTTTTTGGATTTCTCAAAGTAATAACAAGAGATTTTGTGGACTCTTTCAAATGTATTTGCTTTGCTATTAAAAAGATTGTATCCGTTCAAATAAATCTCTTCGGAATTCCTGATTTGGAGTTTTTATTAGTTCGATCACCCGAAGTGTAGTTCGGTTGAAGTTCCTCTGACGAGGAAGGAGTAAATCAGCAAACTTAAATCCATTTAAATGTTCTAATTTTTCTAGTCCACTTAAGGTTAATTCGTTGTTGACAAATCTGGTTAGAGTAAGAATTCGTTCTGCACCATCTACCATCTCTAAACGTGATTCATCATTTTCACGATCGCCGATGTCGGCAACGAATAGATAAGGTATTGGCAGCCCCAAGATTACAGACTCGATAAACTTTGATTGCCTTGCTTCATCCCAAGTCATTTCACGTTGGTAATCTGGAATAAACAACTTATTAGTATCATCGTCAATTCCTTCCATATATTTTTGAACCAGTATTTCGAGTGGATACTGTTTTGTATCGTAATTAATTTGGTGCCGCTTGTCCCGAATTTCCATTTCAGCAGCATTTCTGTCTTGAAGCGTAATTTGTTCTAGTTTCGATCGCATATTTTTAACTAACGGGTGAGTGTTGTGAATACGATAATTTTACCACAGCCCAGGGTGGATAAAGTCCTGTTCGGAGAATTTTAGTCTTGAGGCCAGCCAGTGTAAATTATGATTTGGCTAAGATGATGCGGTCGATCGCACTTACTAACAAAAAGTGCGATCGCCAATGTTTAATTAACTGAAACCGCCTCAAAAATTACCCTTTATAACGCGCTGGTGACGGGATTGGAAGGGCAGCCCAACGCCGATAAACGGTTGCTGTCCCCGCTTAAATCGAACACAACCTCAAACTTAACGTGAGGTATAGTTTGTCGCAGAAACTGAAAATGCCCGTCTGCATCAGAACGACTGCGGAAGCGGGCAACAATTATCCATTGCTCAGAGGGTAACAAACGGGCGATCGCCCAACAACACAAGCGTTGTTTGTATGTAATCATAGAATTCGTCTCCATTGAATGTTGGAGCCAGAGCCAGCCCGGAACCTTCCACAGTAAGGGGCTGGCTTTTGACTGTTTACAGGTCGGAGCATAACACATTATGACGTACAATAGTACAAAATAACTTAAAATGAAATATTTTTATCGGTTTTAACTCAAAACAGCGTAAGATGGACTGTGTTGAAATGTTTTGCAGTACAACGAATGGCTTCACGGGGAAGAGTTACCGCATACCTACCAGAAGAGATTCAAAAAGCTCTGGAAGAATGGGCAGAAGAAGACAGCAGATCCGTTAGCAGTTTGGCAACATACCTGCTGACGAAATCTGTTCGAGAACGTCAAGAACAGAAAAAAGATAAATCAGAAAGCGATCGCCCTTAAGCCGCATCCGCGTCCATTGTGGCGTCGGCGTCTCGCCCGCGATTCATCTGCGGTTAAACTCACATCTTGCACCAATGTCAGCAACAGGCAAGATGCCTGTTCCACAATAAAAATTATTCTTGTGGGGTGGGCTTCTAGCCCGCCCATAAAAAGCTGATTCAAAATGGTGCAACATCTGCGGTTAAAAAAAGAACCATCGCCCTCAAAAAAATTAGGTGGACCGCAGCCCACCTTACTCAAATTATTTAACAGTCACCAACTGCGCCGGCAGCCTTTTAAACGCCAACCTTTCATTCTCGATATCCACAAAAATCGTATCCCCATCCACAAAATCTCCCCGCAAAATACCCTTCGCCATTTGCGTTTCCAACTCCCGTTGAATTCCCCGCTTCAAAGGCCGCGCACCATACACCGGATCATACCCTATTTCTGCTAAGAAATCAAGCGCAGATTCCGACAATTTCAGAGACATTTTGCGTTCCGCCAAACGTTTTTCCAGACGCTTAACTTGCAACAGCACAATCTGCCGCAATTCGCTCTTAGTCAAACTTTTGAAAATAATCATCTCATCAATCCGGTTCAAGAATTCCGGGCGGAAAGTTGCCCGCATCGACTCCATCACCCGACTCCGCATTTGTTCCTCATCTCCCGCTACATCTAAAATGTATTGAGAGCCGACATTCGATGTCATAATAATCACAGAATTCTTAAAGTCAACCGTGTGACCTTGAGCGTCGGTAACGCGGCCGTCATCGAGAATTTGCAGCATGATATTGAAGACATCCGGGTGCGCTTTCTCGATTTCATCGAATAGAATCACCGAGTAAGGACGGCGGCGCACAGCCTCAGTTAATTGTCCACCTTCATCGTAGCCGACGTATCCTGGAGGCGCACCAATCAACCGCGAAACTGCGTGTTTTTCCATGTATTCCGACATATCAATTCGCACGATCGCCTCTTCTGTATCAAACAGATAAGACGCTAATGCTTTCGCTAATTCGGTTTTACCGACACCCGTGGGGCCGAGGAAGATAAAACTAGCCACCGGACGGTTGGGATCGGCTAAACCCGCGCGCGATCGCACAATTGCATCTGCAACCGCCGTCACCGCTTCATCCTGTCCAATTACCCGCTTGTGCAGTTCATCTTCCAAGTGCAGAAGTTTCTGCATTTCCGATTCAACTAACTTGCTAATTGGAATTCCCGTCCACTTAGAAATAATCTCGGCAATATCAGATTCGGTGACTTCTTCCCGCAGCAGAGTTTTACCTGTAATTTGACTTGCTGTAAGTTTAGTTTCAGCTTCTTGCAGTTGTTTTTGCAACTGAGTTAACGTGCCATATTTCAACTCGGCAGCGCGGTTGAGGTCGTATTTTAACTCGGCTTTTTGAATTTCAATGTTAGCCTTGTCAATCTGTTCTTTAATCTTTTGAATGCTGTCTATGACACCTTTTTCCGATTGCCATTGCGCGTTCAAACCGCTTTGACTTTCCTTGAGATTTGCCAAGTCTTTTTCCAGTCTTTCTAAACGGTCGATCGATGCAGCATTGCTTTCTTTTTGCAGCGACAGTCTTTCCATTTCTAGCTGCAAAACTTTGCGATCTATTTCATCTAGTTCTTCCGGCTTGGAAGTAATCTCCATTTTGAGTTTAGCCGCCGCTTCGTCCATTAAATCAATGGCTTTGTCAGGGAGGAAGCGATCGCTAATATATCGAGTTGACAAAGTAGCCGCCGCCACTAACGCATTGTCGGAAATTTTAACACCGTGGTGAACCTCGTAGCGTTCCTTCAAACCGCGCAGAATTGAGATAGTATCTTCAACTGTTGGCTGGTCAACATAAACTTGCTGAAAACGGCGTTCTAGGGCTGCATCTTTTTCCAGATACTTGCGGTATTCGTCGAGAGTTGTAGCGCCGATACAGCGCAATTCTCCCCTCGCTAACATCGGTTTTAACAAGTTGCCTGCATCCATCGAGCCTTGAGTTGCACCCGCACCGACAACGGTGTGAATTTCATCTATAAATAAGATGACTTTGCCGTTGCTATCCATCACTTCTTTGAGCACCGCCTTCAAGCGTTCTTCAAATTCTCCCCGGAATTTTGCACCAGCAATTAATGCGCCCATATCTAAGCTAATTAATTGTCGATCTTTGAGAGATTGCGGCACATCTCCGGTGATAATTCGTTGGGCGAGTCCTTCGGCGATCGCAGTTTTACCTACTCCCGGTTCCCCAATCAATACGGGGTTATTTTTGGTGCGACGGCTCAATATTTGAATCGTGCGGCGGATTTCGTCATCTCTTCCGATGACTGGATCTAGTTTGCCTTGACGCGCAGCTTCTGTCAAATCTCGACCGTATTTTTCCAGCGCTTCGTATTTGCCTTCTGGATTTTGATCGGTCACTTTGTTGTTTCCTCGGACTTGGGTAATTATATCTTTGAGTTTGGTTTCATCTAGTTTAAATTCTTGCAGTAGATTTTTGCCAAAGCGATCGTCCTTAATGTACCCTAATATCAGATGTTCGACGGAAAT
This sequence comes from Tychonema bourrellyi FEM_GT703, assembly GCF_002412335.2. Classification (GTDB taxonomy): domain Bacteria; phylum Cyanobacteriota; class Cyanobacteriia; order Cyanobacteriales; family Microcoleaceae; genus Microcoleus; species Microcoleus bourrellyi. The sequence goes on along the minus strand of NZ_NXIB02000009.1, from coordinate 56,161 downwards.
AAATTCATCGCCATAGTCTTTGCGATAAGTTTCGGCCCGATCGAGCAAAGTGTCAAGAGAACGACCAAGGTAGACATTGCCGCCGCTTCCAGAGATTTTCGGCTGGCGGTTGATAAACTCATCGGTGCGATCGCGCAATTTTGCTAATGTTACGCCTGCTTTGTTAAATAAGCTGATAGCAAGTCCCGATTCTTGTTCCAGCAAAGCTTTCATCAAGTGTTCGCTTTCTAGCTGCTGCTGTTGGGCTGCTTTGACGAGTTCGGGAGTGCGGCTGAGGGCTTCCCAGGCTTTTTCGGTAAATTGGTTTGGATTATTCGGTTGCATAAATTTTAATTCCCTGAATTGAAGGAAGAAGGAAGAAGGAAGAAGGCTGATACGACTAGCTTTTTAGTCATTCGTATTTTACTTTGAAGCAGGTAGATTGACTTACTGTAGAGGCTAATGCTCGATCGCCCCTATAATTGTCATTGTAGGGAGTTAATGGCGATCGGGCGATCGGTATTCCGCTATATTTAGATAGGTATTTCCGTCCTTTGTCGCAGTTCCTCCCAGGGAAAAGGTAAACAGTAGAGTCTAAAAGTTGCACTTTGATGAATTATCAAGTTGACTTTAAGCCGAAAGCGATCGAAGATTTAGCATCTTTGCCTGCGGAGGTACAAAGCCGAGTTTTATTTGAAATTGAGGAAGATGTTTTGGTAATTTACCGCGTCATATCGTTTCCGATTGCATGGGAATGATTTAACCGCGAAGGCGCAAAGGACGCAAAGGAAGAGAAGAGAGAGATTAATAATTCCGATGAAGAGAGGAATTGATATCAAACATCGAAAAGATGCTTACTCTTAAACACCTGGAGGAAATATTCATGATTCCGTTACATCCGTTAAAAAATCCGTTGCCGAACTTCCTTCAAACTTGCATAATCACCCGTTCCGGGAGACTAACAATAAAAGTAGAACCTTTACCATCCTGGCTTTCAACCCTAATTTCGCCGCCCAGAATTTGACACAAACGCTGGCTAATTGTCAACCCCAAACCAGTACCTCCATACTTGCGAGTAGTCGAGACATCAGCTTGAGTAAAAGGTTTGAATATCTGCTGCAATTGCTCCTCTGTCATCCCAATACCAGTGTCGCTGACTCGAAAAACCAAAACTTGAGCAGTGTACTGTGAACCAGGGGAAGAATCATCATTATTTTTATGCTTTCTCATCGGTCTGGATTTTTCATTTTTCATTCTTTCTATCCCAATTGTAATCACACCTTTTTCGGTGAATTTGGCCGCATTACTGAGCAAATTGAGGAGGATTTGTCGCACTTTTGGCTGATCGGCGTACATCATACCGAGTTCGCCTTCAGTTTTTAGTGCTAAAGAATTGCCTTTTTTTTCTACTAGCGGTTGAGCCGTAGTCATCACTTCCTCAACCATTGTCGCCACGTCGAAGTTTTCTAAATACAGGGTGACGTGACCAGCTTCAATTTTGGAAATATCCAGGATATCGCTAATCATATCCAGCAGGTGTTTTCCTGCTGTTTTAATTTTTTGTAAGTCGGGGAGAAAGTCTTCGGAACCGGAATCTTGAGCATCTTCTTGGAGCATTTCACTGTAATTAATGATCGCATTTAGAGGCGTGCGGAGTTCGTGGCTCATGTTGGCGAGAAATGCACTTTTGGAGCGGTTGGCGGCTTCGGCTGCTATTTTTGCTTCCTGCAAGTCTTCTGTATATTCTGCTACTCGCTGGATAAGTTCGTTGATGGAAATTGCTAGCAATCCTACTTCGTCGGAAGTAGTGACGGGTGCTTGTAGGTCAAAGTTGGATTCTTCGGTAACTCGCTGAGCGATGAGGGTGGTGGCTTTTAGGGGACGGGCGATCGCACGGCTGGTGTATACTGCTAGCATTACTGCGATCGCCGCTGATATGAAGAGAGAACCGATCAGAATTAGAGTTCCGAGTTGTTCTGCTTTCTCATAGTTTCTAAATGCCTCGTCTGCTTTCTCCCGAAAACTGCCCGCTAGTTGAGCACAATCCTGGGAAAACTTTTCGAGTTTAAAAGCGTTGTTGCTAGTGACAAAATTGTTTAAGTTCCGCTCAAAATCTTGTCGCTGTTTCGGATTCAAACCCGATAATTTCGCATTCCCCAACAGTTTTTGGACTTGTTGGAAGTAAGCTTCTACTATTTTACTGTTGGCTTTAGCAAACTCTTGAATCTGTTGGTAGTCTTGAGCCACTGCGGGATTTGAAGTCGGCGGGAGGTTTTGCAATTGTTCGAGTTGTGCGCTCATCTGAGCAACGTGAGTCAGAAAGTCCGAGCGTTCGCGATCGAAAATTTGCGGTTTTGTCGTCATACTCAGCAGCAACAACTGTTGAATTCTGACTTCCTGGGCAGTATTATTGAGGTTAGTCAGGATTTCGGCTTTATCTCGGTCGATCGCGAGTTGTTCACGAACCTGCTGTTTATAATAAGATTCCACTCCCCGTCCCGTCGCAGCACCCAAAATGGCAATACCAATGACCAAGGCGTATCCGCAGCCGATTTTCTGCCTGATACCCAAGCGACTGAACAGAATTTTCAACCCTGTTTGAGGAGGGTTATGGGGTTGATTTTTCGAGGCTAAGGTTGAAAACATGGGCAATATACTCGTCACCCAGAAAGGGATTATCTCTATTCTAATTCATCCCTGGTTAACAGTAAATAGAGTTCTTAATCCCAAACCAGATTTCGGTAGTTAGGGGGTCTTTGCAGCGTTCCACTACTTTTTATGCTTGACAGTTTGTATAAGTTATGAACTGTTGACTGTTGACTGTTCATTGTGAAATCCTCCGCAATGTAGCACAGGTTTTTTGCTAATTGATTGGACTTGTGCAAAGACTTTATTGGTAGAGTACGTCTGCACCTTCATTTGTCGTTGTGTCTAAATTCCCAAGCTGGGACAAACTTGGAATCTCCCCAAACGCCGCTGCGACTTTTCTTAGCTTCGGCTTCGGCTTGTTCCAGAATACTTGCACTCGGACATTTTTTCAAGTAAGGACGGTAAACCATTGCTAGTCCTTCGCGGGTCAAAACTTCTTGTACAAATGTGCCGTTAGGTAAGCGAACTTCGCTGACTTGGCGGCCGTAGCGATCGGTATCAGTGACGGCCAAAACTACCCGATCGCCTCCTTGTTTCACTAGCTGCTGTGTTCTTTGCAGCGCTAGCATTCCCCACTTAAATTGATTTTTTTGTGCTGATGCTTTGCTATTTTTTTCAGCATTTGTGTGGGGAATTTCCGGTGCATCTACACAGGCAAAACGCACTTTGATATCTTTACCAGCCGCATCGCTGGCGACAAGAGTGTCGCCGTCGCTGACTCGTTTGACAGCATAGTTATTCGCTGCGAACTTTTGTGGACACCCGAATAGTAGCAATAGCATAATCACTGCACTTAATCTTTTGATTGTTGGGAAAATTGCGATTTTAATTTGACTCATAGTTTTCTATAATTATTTGGTTTCCATCCAATTCTGTCCAGCGTGAATGTCAACTATCAACGGTACACTCAGAGGTAGAGCATTTTCCATTGCATCTTTGATTTTCGGCTGCAATTCCTCCCATTCGTCGGGAGGTACTTCAAATATTAATTCATCGTGAACTTGCAGCAGCAACCGCGCCTGATAGTTTTGCAAAACTTTGTTGACTTCAATCATGGCTAGTTTAATGATATCAGCACTAGAGCCTTGGATGGGAGCGTTTGCTGCGGCGCGCAAAGATTGGGCATCATCTTTACTGAGAGATTTAAGTCGATCGGGGTGAATTTCTGCGGGGTTAGTACCTTTTAAGTCGCTGAGGCGATCGAAATTTAAGTAGCGACGGCGGCCGAGTATAGTGGAAACATAGCCAAGTGCGATCGCCTCTTTTTTTACCTGCTCCAAATATTCAAACACTTTACTATAACGCTGGTTAAATCGTTCAATAAACTTTTTACCATCTGCCGCGCTTTTACCCATCGATTTGCCAAACTTAATCGCCCCCATACCATAAATTACCCCAAAATTAATCGTTTTGCCAAACCGTCTTTCATCTGCTGTGATTTCCTGTTTTTCAAACAATAGTTGAGCTGTCACAGTATGCACATCTCGGTTATTTTGGTAAGCTTCGATTAACACAGGTTCTTGACTCAAATGAGCTAAAATCCGCAACTCAATTTGAGAATAGTCAGCCGATACCATCAGCCAACCTGCTTCTGGTAAAAAAGCCTTGCGAATTTGCCGCGAAAATTCGGTGCGGATGGGAATATTCTGCATATTGGGATTAGAAGAAGAAAGCCTTCCCGTACCTGTAGCAGCTTGGTTGAAATCTGTATGCACTCGCCCGGTATCCGCCCGCACTAACTGCGGCAAAGCATCGACATAGGTTGATTTCAATTTGGATAATGTTCGGTGTTCTAATAAATCGTCTACAATCGGGTGATCGCCTTGCAGTTTATCCAAAACAGCCGCGTCGGTAGAGTATCCTGTTTTCGTTTTGCGAGACTTCTTCTGAAACTCATCGGGGATTTTTTCTAACAAGATTTCGCTGAGTTGTTTTGGGGAACCTAAATTAAACTTTCTCCCCGCTGCTTCATAGGTGTTTTCTTCTAGTTCGGCTAATCTCTTTTCTAGTTGTTGCGATAGTTCTTGCAGATAAGCTGAATCAATGCGAATTCCGCAATATTCCATTTCTGCTAAAATTGGTTCTAAGGGCTGTTCTACTTCTAGCAGCAACCGATGCAAAGACTTTGATGGGTGCCCAGAAACCGGGTTTTTTGACAAAAATACTTCGTTATGACCAGCAGATTCGGTAAAAAACCCGGTTTCTTCAGTCGGAGTGCGTAAGTCCTGTTTATCTAATTCTGCTGTAAGTTTTTCTACTAACTGAAATGTGGTGTAAACATCCATGCCGCAGTAGTCAGCTACTTGTTGAATGCTGATGTCAGCAATTGTTTTGTCTTTTGCGACTAATTCTTTGTAACTTTTGGCGACAATTCCTAAGTATTTCTTTGACAATTCGCTGAGACTGTGGCTAGTTTCTGGATTGAGTACATAGCTGGCTAACATCGTGTCGAAGACGACTCCTGTTAGTTTAATTCCTTGACAGCGCAGGATCGATCGGTCAAATTTCGCATTTTGCAGCGCCTTGGGATATTTTTCACTCTCCAAAATTGGACGCAAAGCATTGATAACTATAGCTTTGTCTAAGTTTTTACCTGTTTTATGTGCGATCGCAATATAGGCCAAATCTGTTTCGCCGATTCCCCAACAGCAGCCAATTCCGACTAATTCAGCATCTCGCGGTTCGAGGGCGGTGGTTTCGGTATCCCACGCCACGGGTGTAGTTTTGTCGGTGCAGGTTTGCAGTAGTTGGACTAATTCGTTTAACTGTTCAATGGTTTGAATGATCCGGGGTTTGATTGGTAATTTGTTTGCTTGTTGGGCGGCTATGGTTTCTGCGAGAGTGTAAAATGATAATTCTTCTTCTTCTGAATTTTCTAAAGCAACAGGCAAGATGCCTGTTCCACTATTGAAAGATATTCCTTCTTCCTTCTTCCTGAAGCTTTCCATGAGCGGAGTCGAAGGGCCTTCTTCCTTCTCTTCTTCTTCCTTCTTCCTTATTCCTTCTTCTTTCTCTTCCACACCACCAAACCGTTTTTGGATTTCTTTGACTTTGTTTAAAATATTTTTAAACTCTAATTTTTCCAGCATCGGAATCAAAGCTGCTTCATCAAAACCTTTCAACTGGCAATCTTCTAAATTAATTTCCAAGGGAACATCTTGGACAATTGTTGCCATCCGCTGAGAATGATAGGCTGCTTCTTTCCCCTCTTCTAACTTTTTCTTAGTTGCGCCTTTCAATTCGTCGATCGCGGCATAAATTCCGTCGAGAGTTTTGTAAGCATCCAACAGTTGAATAGCGGTTTTGTCGCCAATACCTTTGACTCCGGGAATGTTGTCGGATTTGTCGCCGCACAAAGCTTTGTAATCTATTACTTGTTCTGGTAAAATACCGAGTTTTTCTTTGACTGCTTCTGGGCCGAATTCTTGGGATTTGCCTTTGCCCGATCGCCTTAATTCATCTGTACTCAAATATAAAACACTTATCTGCTTTTCGGTGTCTACTAATTGGAACAAATCTCGATCGCCACTGAGGATTTTGACCCGATAACCGGCCTCGCTAGCTTTTTTCGCCAAAGTTCCCAAAATATCGTCCGCCTCGTAGCCTGGAGCCGTTATGGCAGGTAAGTTGAAATAGCCGAGCAGTTCTTGGAGGTTTTTCAGATCGGGGATAAAATCTTCCGGTGTTTCGGGGCGGCCGGCTTTGTAGGTGTCGTCGGCTTCGTGGCGAAATGTGGGTGTGGCGAGGTCAAAGGCGATCGCCATGTATTCTGGTTCTTGGGCCGCCATGACTTCCAGCAGCGACTTCAGAAAGCCAAAACAGACGCTGGTGGGAATTCCGGTGCTGGTTCGCAAGCCTCCATCCCGACTTTTGGAAAAGGCAAAGTAGGAACGAAAGGCCAAGGAGTGGCCGTCAACTAAGATAATGGTGGGTGTTTGATTTGACGACACTGACACTGATGGCGATCGCACGAAAGTATTTCCTCATTGTAGCTACTGGTCGCCGATCCTAGTCGTCCCGCAGCCGTTGAAACCTTCTTGAATAATTCCAAAATCCAAAATCCAAAATCTAAAATCTAAGATGATCGCAGTTTATGGGTGACATTGATCAATACTATCAAATCCTCGAAATAGAGCCTGGAGCTTCCCTAGAAGAAGTTAAACAGGCTTACAGGGATTTGGTCTTTGTGTGGCATCCCGATCGCTTTGTCCACAACGATCGCCTCCAACAAAAAGCTCAACAAAGATTAACAGAAATTAATGAAGCTTACCAGCAATTGCTGTTGTTTCTCAGTCAGCCGGAATTAAAGGCGATCGAACCACAATTTGGGCCACCGACACCCCCAGTACCGATACGTGAAAACCTCAACAGAAAAGGCTTTAGAAAGCCCGCAGGCAGGTCTGGTTCCCAAAAAAGTCAAAACTATCGAAAAGCCACCTCTAACAGCCAGAAAGGATTTAAAACCCAAAACCGTGAAACCTTTCTAGGAAAGCGTAGTAATTTAAAAACTCCAAACCATGCAAAGCCTACCTCGAAAAGAAAGAAACAATTTTCAACTCAATATTCAAAACCGCGAAACTTTGCCACGGAAACTCGACAATCTCAAAAATATTCCAGCTTTCCTTGGTGGTCACTCGCGATCGCCCTTGCCAGTTATGCTTTGACTGGCTGGATTTTGACCAAATCTGCCGCCCCGCTGTGGATGTGGACTTTAATCTGTGGTGCCGATGGGCTGTGGGCGGCGATTTTGGTGGCGGAGGGATCAGCAACACCTAGAGTTTGGCTGGCAGCTTTGGCTTTGGCTGGGACGGTAGGGGGTGCGATCGCGGGTTTCCAAGCGGGAGGTGTGGTAACGGGGATGGTTTGGGCGCTGGTTGGGGCTGGCTTGGGGGCGATCGCCAGTTCTGAGGCCGAGTCTAGGGCGGTGGCGGGAGTCGTGGCTATTGCGGGAGTCGCGACAGTGACGGGATTGATGGCAGGAACAGGTTCTGGGGATTGGGTGAGAACGGTGGCAGGGGGTATCTGTTGGGGGGCTGTGGGCTTGATCTGTGGGCTGATGGCGGAAGTAGGTGTTAATTCTCAGGGCCCTCGGGGGCTTGCAGGTTTAATCGGGTTAGGAATTGGGGCTGGGGTGGGTGCGGTGGCCGTAGCGGGTTCGGGGGCTCTCACCCAAGCTTTAGCCATCGCCGGATCTAAGACTGTCTATGGGGCTTGGGCTGCGATCGGCATTATTGCTGGAGTTGTGGCGAGGATGGTAGTGGCTGAAAGGTCGATCGGCTCTGGTAAAGGGTTTTATACGTCTATTCTATTAGTGGCGACTTCCGGTTTCGGACTATGGTTGGGCAATTGGTTGGGCGATCGAATTTTTTGAATTTTGGTTCGTAATCAGGACGGATTTCCTTAAGTTGTCTGTAAAAAATCAAACTCGTAACTCATCAATAACCTGCTCGTAACCCCTTCATAAACTATATCCGATACACTAATTTTTGGGTTTAATGGCGTGGACAGCAGCTATTTGTCCAACATAGGCAAAGAATAATTGAGGATATTTATGATGAAGTTTGGTTACTCAGTGTTTCAACGCCTTACCACTAAGCGTATGCTACGTAATATTTGTTTATGGGCGATCGTCGCATTCCTGGCCAGTTCCGTCATCAGTGTAGCAACTGCTGCCGAGCGCAAACAGGAGAACAAGAGCCAGCCATACGCGATCGGCCTTTGGGGCGATCTTCCATACTCGGACGTACAGGCGTTGACGGGGGTTCCGAACCTGATCGCTGACATGAACTCGCAAAACCTGGTCTTTACAGTCCACGACGGCGATCTGAAGGCGGGCAGTGGTACCCCCGGCTCGGTCACGCCGACTACCTGTAGCGAAGATTTCTACAAGCAATCCCTCGGATTCTTCAACGCGCTGAAGGCACCAGCAGCCTTCACACCGGGCGATAACGATTGGACTGACTGCGATCGCCCCGCAAACGGTGGATTCTCATCACGCGAGCGGCTCGATCGCGAACGTCAGCTATTCTTCAACACCAAGTTTACACTCGGACAACGTAAGCTAGCCCAGACAGTGCAAAGAGCGCCGCTGTGCCTCGGCGTCAATGGTGCCGTACCCTGTGTCGAAAACCGTCGCTGGGCAGTCGGTAATGTTACCTATGTCACCCTCAATGTCCCGGGTTCATGCAACAACCTCTGTGACACCGCACCTGACTCGGCTGAGTATAACGCACGCAACCAATCCAATATTGTCTGGTTGCGCGAGAGCTTTAAAGCAGCCAAGGACAGCAATTCAGTGGCGGTGATGATTATCACCCAAGCCAATCCGGGGTGGGATCTGACCGATGGCACCAGAGCGCCTTTGCGCGATCCGAACACGCTGGTGGAAACCGATAAACAGGCTGATGGCACTCTCACGCCTGATGGCTATAAGGACTTTTTAATCGCGCTTCGCGATGAGACGATCGCTTTCCGTAAGCCGGTGGCCTACGTGCATGGCGACTCGCATTACTACCGCGTTGACAAGCCATTTCTGGATAGTCAGGGCCAACGCCTTGAGAACTTCACTCGTGTCGAGACCTTTGGCGACAATGTGGCGAATGGCATCAACGACGTGCAGTGGCTCAAAGTGACCGTCAATCCCCGTGACCGAGAGGTATTTTCCTATCAGCCACAGATTGTTCCCAAGAATCGCGTAGCGGTTCCGGCACCTTAACACCGCGCGGTTTTCCGATCGGCGTGATTTATCGACAATTTCTCCCGCGCCTCACAAGACACGGGAGGAGCTGTTTTTAATATCAGCTTTCGCAAATCGGCTTTACTCCGATCGCCCAACCATTAGGATTTAAAGCGCGATCGCATTTATTGCATTTTCCTTCTTCTTTCTTCCGTCTTCCGTCTTCTATAACTCCCAGCGCTTACCACTTTTTAACAACTCTTCAAAATCAGCCCTTGGCAAAGCCTTACTAAAAAAATAGCCTTGAATTTCATCACAACCATGCTCGCACAAAAAAGCCAGTTCCCGCTCATCTTCTACCCCCTCAGCCACCACTTTCATATTCATGGAATGAGCCATTTGAATAATCGCTACTGTAATCGCGGCATTCTGACGATCATCTGCAATATTACGAACAAAACTCTTGTCAATTTTGAGAACATCAAACGGAAATCGCTTTGAATAACTTAAAGAAGCATATCCCGTCCCAAAATCATCTATCGCCACCCTAATTCCCATATTTTTCCATACACTAAAAGCTTGAAATACTGCCGCTTCATCTTGCAACACCAGACTTTCCGTCAATTCTAATTCCAGATATTTAGGATCGAGACCAGTTTCTGTTAATATTTCACAGACTCTTTCAATAATATTTTTTTCCTCAAACTGGCGGGATGACACATTGACGGCTACTCGCAATGGCCCCAAACCCTCGGCTTGCCAAGCTTGAGTTTGCCTGCAAGCAGTCTCTAACACCCATTCCCCCAGAGGCGCAATCAAGCCCATTTCTTCAGCCATCGGAATAAAGTCTCCAGGCGAAACCCGACCCATTTCTGGATGGTTCCAACGCACCAAAGCTTCTGCACCAACAATTTTACCTGTCTTTATTTCTACTTTTGGCTCATAGTAAACTTCAAACTCAGACCGTTTTAAAGCATTACGAAGACAAACTTCTTGGCTCAATCTATTGATAGAATACTTGGCAGTATTTACCGCATGAAATTGATAATTATTGCCACCTTTTTCCTGAGCATGATACATGGCTGTATAAGCATTTTTAAGCATTTCGTCCGCATCTATGCCGTCGCCCGGATACAAAGAAATACCAATACTAGCAGTAACATAAACTTCACCGATTTCTAAAATAATTACTTGGGCTACAATTTCTAAAATGCTTTGAGCTATATTCACAACATCCTGTTTTTCTAGGACAGGTTCGATAATAAGTGCAAATTCAGCAGCTTCCAAACGAGCCACAATATTCATGTTTTCAATGCCGTTAGTTAGTCGCTGGGCGATGCTACAAAGAACAGAGTCGCCGATATCGTGGCCCAAGGTACTATTAATTCGGTTGATTTTATCTAAGCTAAGAGTGAAAACCGGAATGACTCCTGGCAATCCTGTTTGCTTTTCCAATACCTGACTTAGCCTCGATCGCAAAAATGAACGATTTGGCAGGTTAGTCAAGCTGTCATACAGATGTCGGTGCAGAGCTAGTTGAATAGTTGTGTGCAAGTTCTTTTCTTCAAATGGTTTGACAATATAGCCGAAAGGTTTTGTAGAATTAACTCGCCGCAAAGTATTTTCATCGGCATAAGATGTCAGGTAAATCACTGGAATTTGGAAACGCGATTGCATTTCTGCTCCTGCTGTTATTCCGTCGATTTCTCCTTGCAGGTTGACATCCATTAATACTAAATCTGGTCGTTCTTTGGCTGCGGATTCCAGTGCTTCTTCTCCTGAATGAACAATCGCAGTCACTTGATATCCTAAATCCATTAAACTATCAGCAATATCTTCAGCAATGATGCTTTCATCTTCCACTATTAGTATCTTTTTAGTTGACATATATTTGTCTCTCCTGCTGCAATTTAGGTTGCGAAAATGTAATCCTAAAAACAGTACCTACACTTTCTACTAGCGTGATACTACCCCGAATTTGCCTTGCCAAAGCTCCGACTAATCGCAACCCCAATGTTCTGGCATTCCGATAATCTAAGTCTTTAGGAAAACCGACACCCGTGTCGCTTACAACTAGGACACATACCCCATTACGATCTAAATTAAAATCTATTTTTATTTTACCTTCATTCTTTTCTGAAAAAGCATACTTTAGCGAATTGGTGACGAGTTCGTTGATAATTAATCCGCAAGGAACTGCTGTATCAACATTGAGATCGCACCGCGCAATATTTGTTTCCAACTTAATGCCTGCTGCATTAACTTCATAAGCTTGGAATAAATTGTGGGCTAAGTTTTCGATATATTCAGCAAAATTAATGTTCGACAAGTCTTTTGATTGGTACAATTGTTCATGAACCAGAGCCATTGACCTCACGCGGTTTTGGCTTTCTTTCAACATTTCGATAACTCGGTTGTCTTGAATATAGCGAGACTGAAGTTTCAGCAGACTAGAAATAACTTGGAGATTATTTTTGACGCGGTGGTGAATTTCTTGCAGAAGGACTTCTTTTTCGGCTAGGGAAGCTTTGATTTGATCCTCATCCCGTTTGCGGTCTGTAATGTCGCGTACTACTGCTTGTAAAAATTTTTGTCCGTTAATTTCCATGACATTTAACAGAACTTCTGCCGGAAATTCTGAACCATCTAGTCGTTTATGTACCCAGTCAAATCGACAGCTACCTGTTGCTATTGCTATATTTATTTGCTGGCTCGATAAACTGGCTGAATCTTCTCCACTAGGCTGAAACAAAGGTGAAAATTCCCTGGGATGCTTGCCGTAAAATTCTTTTTTGTTAGTACATCCAAATATTTTCAAAGTTGCGGAGTTGCAGTCAAAAAACTCCTTTTCATTAAGCAACATTACGGCATCGCTTGTCGCCTCATAAAGGCTACGAAATTTGTGTTCTGATGTTTGCAATGAGGAGATTAATTTGGTTTGATGGGCTTCGGCGCGTTTGCGATCGCTAATATCTGTCGCGGTACCAGTTAGTCCTAAAATAGTGCCGTTTTCAGCTTTGTTTACAATGCTGTTTACCCGCAAGTAAACATGACTGCCGTCTTTGCGAATGTGTACTGTTTCATAAGCATAATTAGCTACTGCTTGCTGAATGCTGTTTGGAGCTAAAAGTTGTTCAAATATTTGTATTTGTAAGGGTTTATGTTCGGGAAGCAAAAAATCGGTGAAGCGGTGACCAATCATTTCTGGTGGTTCGTAACCATAGATGCGTTCAGCAGCGGAATTGACAAAGGTCAACGAGCCTTCAAGATCGACTGACCAAATCAATTCCTGAGAGGTTTCTACGAGATTTTGGTATTTTCTTTCGCTTTCAGTCAGTGCTGTTTTAAATACTTCTGTTTGCTGCTGAAGCTGGCACTCTAATTCTTGATTTGCTATTTGCAAGGCTACTGGCAATCGATCGCGATCGCTAATCTCAGTAAAAACACTGACTAATCCGACAACTTCGCCCTTTGAACTTCGCATAGGTGTCGATCGAATTTCGTAAGTTAAATCCCCCTGTAGAGTATTCCAACTGCGTGAGCTTCCCGCCAATACCTGGGTAAAATTTTCTAAGACATCTGGATAGTTGCTGTAGATTTCAAAAATCGAATTCCCGACAACTTCACCAGACAAAAGCCCCAAACTTTCTAGTCCTTTGCCTTCTGCAAGGGTGACTTTGCCCTCTCTGTCTGTTGCCCACAGAAGCATCGGGGCTGCACGGATAGCTGCTTGCAGGGTTTCGTTGGCGGTTGTGAGTCGATCGATTTCCCGATGAAGTTGCTCGCGGGTGCTGTTTAATTCTGCTCTTAGCTGCGCGACTATGAGTTGCAAGCTAGTAGCATTGTACTCCCGTTCTATCTCACGACATTTGTAGATTGATTGGTTGTAGTATGACATGGTTACTTTGGAATGCACTCTGACTTTTAGACAAGCTATCTTTTAAGCATAAACTTTTTATGTATAGCATCCAAAAAATAAATTCTGCAATCCGTGATCTCTGCGAATCATGGAATTGTAAAGTTATTATTGGTGTGCGTAAATATACGGAATTATCAATCAGATATCAGGTTGGGAATCAGGAATCCAGAATTGATTGTTTGTGATTTTAGATTTGATAATTGCTGCTGCTTTTTTGTGTTCTATGTTACATATTCGACTTCTTAAAGAAGTCAGATATCTGGGTATTCCGTTTATATTAAAATGGGATGGCCGCCAATTTATCCCTACAAATCAGCAGCGTGTTGCTGCAATTCATTCAAAGAAACATACTCCAAAGTTAATACGTGAGTTGCCGACAAAACCACCCCAGGTGCACATCCAGCATCCATCGCTTCCTTCCAGCGCGAAGCACATAAACACCAGCATTCCCCTGGCTTCAAACCAGGGAAATTATATTCGGGTACCGGAGTCAACAAATCATTTCCCCTAGACTTGCTGAATTGCAAAAACTCTGCTGTCAGTAGAACACAAACAGTATGAGCTCCATAGTCGCCACCACCTGTATTGCATTTACCATCCCGATAATATCCCGTCATGGGCGATGTGCAGCAAGTTTCTAACTTTCCACCCAGCACATTTGTAGCTTCCGTCACAATTGCAACTCCTTCACAAAATTCTTTGATCTAATTTTACATCAGTTTTATCATCTTGGTATGGGACAGGGCGGGTTTATATAATTTGTCGATACTTAATCATTTATGTCGGCGAACCCGCCCCTACAAAACTTGATATCATAGCAGGACGAATCAAACGGAAATGATATAGCAATCCTTGCAGGAGTCGTAAATATTTTTACCCCACCCCAGCCCTCCCCTTAGTAAGAGGAGGGAGTAAGAAATTCATAAATGATTTAGGATTGCTATATAACTCCTACCAATAAAGATATTCTCTAGATTTTTTTCCATTGCAAAATTGATGAATTTCTGTCCTCTCCGTTCTACTTCTTGTTTTTTGATGGCAATAAATTTATGGGTTTCAAAGAATGGTTTGGCTGTAATGCTGGCTTCAGTAAATAGTCTGTTCATGCCTAAATCCTTGGCTTGGGATTCAATGTGTTCTAATATTTGTGTACCAACTCCTTTCCTTTGAAAGTCTTTGTGACAGTAGAATCTATCGATATGGCCGTTTGTTTCTAATTCTCCAAAACCTGCAATAATGCCACCATCTTCTGCTACAAAGGTAAATTTACTGCTTAAACTTTTCATCCAAATTTCGATGTCGATATCTGCTGGCGCCCAAGCGTCTACTTGGGCTTTTGTGTAATCGCGGATATTTACTTGGTGTACGGTGTCGTAAAATAGTTGGATGATTTTTTGGGTATCAGATATTTCGTAGTTTCTGACTTTCATAAATAAATCATTTTGACTTTTAATTGGAGTAGGGACACTCCAAGAGCCCATTGCTGTCAACTTAACGTCAAACCCAGTCAGAGACTACTGTTTGACTATTAAGGCCAGATCCCCCCTAACCCCCCTTAAGAAGGGGGGGACAGGAGTCCGATCAAAGTCCCCCTTCTTAAGGGGGATTTAGGGGGATCTAGACTCAGGTGAAAACCAGATTTCTCAGGGCTTTCAGGCTTAAGTTGACACCTATGGGCATTGCCGTGTCCCTACAGCTAAAGTTCGATCGCCCAAAATAATTTTACTATAGCTCTTGACAAAATCTACAGCTCTGTGCAACATTAATTATAACAACTGTTCGATATACTTTTTTTTCCAAACTCAGCCGCTAAAACTATTGATTGTATCTGGTTATACTATATCGGATGTTCGATATAGGAATATTTAGTCGATCGATTTTAAATCTCCGATATAGGATCTAGAATCCACCAAGTCAGATCGATCGACCCATGCCAAAAATAGTTGACCACGAACACTACCGCAAACAACTGTTAAACCAATGCTTTGAGCTCTTTGCCGAAAAAGGCTATTCCTCAGTCACAATGCGTGAAATTGCGTCAGAAATTGGAGTTTCTACAGGCACGCTTTATCACTATTTCCCCAGTAAAGAAAGCTTGTTCGAGCAATTGATTGAATACTTGAGCTATGAAGATACAAAAGAAGAAGCGCTAGTAGAATTAGGCAATCCGCCAACCCTAGCTGAAAGGATTGAAAAAATGATGGATTATGTCAGTAAAAATGAAGATTACATTCTGAAAAACTGTTTGATCATATTTGATTTTTGTCATCACAAAAATCGCCAAGAGATTGACAGAAATCAGGCACTTCAGGAAGCTGGGAAGCGTTACGAAGAGGCAGTCAGTTGCTACTTAGGTATCTCTGACCCAGCGATTTCTATATTTGTCATCAACTATATTGACGGTTTGTTGGGAAGAAGATTTCATCAAGGGGAAAGGATATCTTTTACTGAACAAGCGAAATTATTAAAAGAAATATTGCTGGCTTATTTAGGTCAAAATCACAACTGCAACTAGAGGACAAGTATGAATTTTCAAAATTTAGTAAAACCTGACAAACGATTGGTAATGGGATTAGTAATTGCGGGCGCTGCAACTGCTTTTTATGGCATTTATCAGTCTGTATCTTTCAGTCAAAATCCTACACCTTTGCCTGTCGAAACAACTCCTCCAGTTCGGAAAATAACGGCTTTAGGAAGATTGGAACCGCAGGGGGAAGTGATTCGCTTGGGAGTATCCCAGACTCTTAATGGCGATCGCATTTCCCAGCTTTTAGTCAAAGAAGGCGATCGGGTAAAAGCGGGACAGTTAATCGCAATTTTGGATGCAGGCGATCGGCTAAAATCAGCTTTAGATGAAGCCAAAGAAAAAGTCAAAGTTGCTCAAGCCAGTTTAGCGCAAGTCAAAGCAGGTGCAAAATCGGGAGAACTTACCGCACAATCCGCCACAATTGGCAAACTAGAAGCAGAATTGCAAGGAAATCGAGCCGCACAACAAGCAACAGTCGATCGCCTTCAAGCACAATGGCAAGGGGACAGAACCGCACAGCAGGCAACTATCAGCCGAATCACCGCCCAATGGGAAGGAGAAAGGAAAGTCCAAGAAGCCACAATTAGCCGAATTAACGCACAATTTCAAGGAGAGAAAAAAGCACAACAAGCAGCAATTAGTAAATTAGTCGCTGAGTTTAATAATGCCGAAGCCGAATATTTGAGACATCAGCAACTTGTCGCCGAAGGTGCAATTTCTAAATCAGTAATGGATACTAAAAAGCTAGCAGTAGAAACAAGTCGCCAGCAAGTTAAAGAAGCTCAAGCTAATCTAGCTAGGATTAATAATACAGCAACTCAGCAACTTCAGGAAGGTCAAGAAAACTTGAATCGCATTAACAGTACAGCCAAACAGCAACTGAATGAAGCCCAAGCCAATCTGACTCGAATTAATAATACAGCAATCCAGCAGCAAAATGAAGCTGAAGCCAATCTCAAACGGATCAAAGAAAGTGGTGGCGAACAACTAGAAGAAGCGAAAGCAACCCTGGAAAAAATAGCCGAAGTCCGCCCGGTGGATATAGAAGCAGCGCAAACAGAAATAAATAGTGCGATCGCCCAAGTTAAACGCGCCCAATCTGAATTGAATCAAGCTTATATCCGCACTCCTAATGCTGGAAAAATCCTCAAAATCCATACTCGTCCCGGTGAAAAGATTAGCGACAATGGTATTGCGGATGTAGGGAAAACCGAGCAAATGGTAGTCGTTGCCGAAATTTATCAAACCGATATTAGCAAAATTAAGGTCGGACAAAAAGCAACTATTAACAGTCAAGCATTTTCAGGAGAATTGCCGGGAACTGTGAAAGAAATTGGATTGAAAGTCAGCAAACAAAATGTGTTTAGTAACCAACCGGGAGAAAACTTGGACAGCCGAGTAGTTGAAGTTAAAATTCACTTGAATCCCGAAGGCAGTAAACAAGTTGAAGGCTTGACAAATTTGCAGGTACAAGTAGCAATTGAAAAGGAGTAAAGTCCTGACTAAAAACTTGGAAGGATTCAAAGGCTAGTAGGGTGCGTCAGGTAGAACCCTTACGCTGAAACGGAAAACCTGATAATACTGACGCACCCTACGCTGCTGAGTTTAAATGCCGAACAGCGATATTCAATCACTAAGTATTGCTGAGTAAACTCGCAAGTAAACCAAGTAACCAATAACAAATAACCAATAACCAATAACCAATAACTACTTTTGTTCTGGATGCGCCGCTTCCGGCGATGTCGCTCCCATTTGATTGATAGTAGCAATTAGCTGATAAAGCCGTCCCACATTCCGCTGGTTGAAGTGCAAAGTCAGGCGCGGCAAATCGAAAGTTTCATCTCCGATTTCTGGAGGTAAAGCTTGACTTTTTTCAATTTTTCCGGTAACGACAATATCACTAAAATCAGCATTTAACTGTTCTACACTAACGTCAGAAAGCTCTGATTTCAAGCGAATTACCAGTTTTTCGTTCACGTAGCGGCAGGAGTGATAAACTAGATAAAAACTCGCGATCGCCTCGCAAGCCACCTCTACATTGTCCGTAATCGTATATAAACTGCGATCGTCTGCTGAAATCAAACCCCGACCGCGCAATTGCTTTTGCACAAAAGCATCCCAATCGTGCCAATAATCGCCTCCTGGTCGATCGAGCAATACCAAAGGAGCCGGCCCAAACTTGCCAGTTTGAGTCAAAGTCAGACACTCAAAAGCCTCGTCCAGAGTGCCGAAACCGCCGGGAAACAGAGCCAAAGCATCGCTTTCCCGCAGAAAAAATAACTTGCGTGTGAAAAAATATTTAAAATTGAGCGCTTTGCGATCGCCCTCAATGAAAGGATTAGAACCTTGCTCAAAAGGCAACTGAATATTCAGCCCAAAAGAATTTTCCGCAGTCGCGCCCTCATTCCCCGCTTGCATAATTCCTCCACCCCCACCAGTAATCACCATAAAACCCTGCTGGGTAATGGCTGTAGCAAAATCTTTTGCCATCTGATATTCCGGCGATTCCGGGGACACCCTTGCCGAACCAAACATCACAATTTTGCGAACATGACGGTAAGGATAAAACATCTGGAAAGCATTTTCCATATCTCGCAGAGACGACGAGATAATTTTCCAGTCTAGGCGATCGAGATCCTCTCCTGCCATTCGCACTATAGTAGAGAGCGATCGTCCGATCCACTCTTTGTGCTTTAACATTGGCAAGTGATTAATTAAATCTATCACTTCAGGCTGAAGGGATTCAAAAGCTTGACCAGATATAGAAGGAATCATGAATTTTTATGCAACTGCAATAATTAATAGCTAGAGAGTAGCTGAAGTAAACAGGAGTTCCGATTTATATCAATTCCGGCTGCACCGGAATGATATAGAGGACACCGCGAGTGCCTTAGTCCCTACCACGATCAATTGTAGGGACTAAGGCACTCGCGGTGTCCTCCGTTTATATCATTCCGATGCTAACGGAATTGATATCACTCCAAATTTGTGCTAACCACCAGTAGCATTAAACTCAAACCTTGCACCATTGGCAATAATCTCTTTAAAAGCGGGCAAGATACCCACTTCACAATAAAATTTATTTTTTGTGGAACAGGCATTTTACCTGTCCTTGAGAATGGTGCAAGATATGAGATTAAAGGTGACCTTCCAAAGTTTTGGCAAGAGTAGTTTTCGGAACTGCCCCAACCACCATATCAACACGCTGACCGCCCTTAAATATCATCAGCGTTGGAATGCTGCGGATACCATATTGAGTCGCCACGTTAGGATTTTCGTCGGTATTAACTTTTACTACCTTCACCTGACCTTCAAATTGCTGGGCAATTTCGTCTACGACAGGAGCGACCATCCGACAAGGCCCACACCAAGGAGCCCAAAAATCAACTAGAACTGGAATTTCGCTGTCCAGCACTTCTTGCTTGAAGGTAGAGTCGGTTACTTGCGCGGCTGCTGACATTCCTAGCCATCCTTGTAAATACTATTTCTCAGTTCATAATTCTAGCAAAAAGTGTAATCAGTCGCACTAAATATTCTAGAAAGGAGCAAAAAGAAAAAAGAGGTGGCGATCCCAAAATTTCCAGTAAAAACGCTCAAACCCTTACTATACCAGTAAAAACTAGAATGTAGGTACAAAAGGAACCGCCCAAACAGTAGTTCGGGCGGAGTGTGGTGTGAGGAGTGAACGGAAACTTGTGTCTCCGCTTACTCTATTGTGACATCTCAACCTCGATAATTCCACAACGTTATGTAAATTTCGAGACTATCTAACAAAGTTTGTTAAGGTAAGCTCGTCAGTGACCAGCAAATCTACTTACCCATGCCCAACTGCTGAGCTTTCTGATAGACTTTCCCCTCAGTCAGCAGAGAAGGAGCGATCACTATTTCCACTTGCTGCATCTCCTTAATGTTTTTAGCACCTAGAGTTCCCATGCTAGTTTTCAGTGCTCCGAGCAAGTTGTGCGTACCGTCATCTAGCAGCGCCGGCCCCCGGAGAATCTGCTCCAAAGTACCAGTTGTCCCCACGCGAATCCGAGTGCCCCGTGGCAAAACTGGACTGGGAGTCGCCATACCCCAGTGAAAGCCCCTGCCGGGAGCTTCTGTGGCCCTAGCAAATGGCGAACCAATCATCACTCCGTCGGCGCCACAGGCGATGCACTTACAGATGTCGCCACCAGTAATTAAACCGCCGTCAGCAATCACCGACACGTATTTGCCAGTTTCGCGATAGTAATCGTCCCGCGCTGCTGCACAGTCTGCTACTGCTGTGGCTTGGGGAACGCCGACACCCAACACGCCGCGGGATGTGCAAGCAGCCCCTGGCCCGATGCCCACGAGGATGCCAGCAGCGCCAGTTTTCATTAAATTGAGGGCGACTTCGTAGGTGACGCAGTTGCCCAAAATTACTGGTATCGGCATCTCTTGACAAAATTGAGTTAAGTCTAGAGGCGTTACTGATTCCGGGGACAGGAAAGCTGTTGACACTACAGTTGCTTGTACGAAAAATATATCAGCTCCTGCTGCTGCAACTGCTGAGCCATATTTGCTCGCTCCGGCGGGGGTAGCGCTGACGGCGGCAATCCCTCCTGCATCTTTAATTTCTCTAATTCGCTGACCAATTAATTCTGGCTTGATGGGTTCGGCATAGAGTTGCTGCATCAGGGAGACGAATTCGTGGTTCCCGACAGAAGCGATACGCTCTAATATTGGCTGGGGGTCGGCATAGCGGGTGTAAATTCCTTCTAGGTTGAGGACGCCCAGTGCTCCTAATTCCGACAGCAAAACGGCCATGCGGACATCGACTACTCCATCCATAGCGCTGGCGATAATCGGAATTTCGCGATCGATCCCGCCAATCTGCCACCGGGTGTCTGCCATACTCGGATCGAGGGTGCGCTGTCCGGGTACGAGCGCGATTTCATCTATGCCGTAAGCTCGGCGAGCACTTTTGCCCCGCCCAATTTCAATATTCACGCTGTTTCACTTCCACAATGTATTTAAGATAGACTAACAAAATCGTAGCCTGCGTAGCAGCTTAACGATCGGTAATCTGATAGTCATAGGATTTTAGATTTTAGATTAAACAATTCAGGTGGAAAACAGAAACAAGGAAAAAGTTTCTGTTTTCTACCTTCTAGCTTAAAACGCTTGAATCCCTAAGCTGTTCGGCATTTAAATTCCTGGCGTAGGGTGGGTAGGGGCTAAGAGAGCCATTCGCCCGTACAGGTTTTCCGTTTCAGCGTAAGGGTTCTAGCTGACGCACCCTACTAGCCTCGTTACTGGTTTAAATGGAGAACAGCTTAACCTTAAGCTGGATAGATCCGCAGACGGCGATTTGGTTCTTCACCAAAACTGTCGGATTTCAGGTGATAGTGTTCCACAAGTTCATGCTGCATTTTGCGGACGTTGGAGGAACGGGGCAGAAGTTCGACTGGCTGTCCCTTGGGAATCACAATTTGCTCAACCGCCAAGCGGGTTTCTTCGAGAGCTTCGAGCTCGTCAGAAGAAGCGCTGTGGGCAAATAAGCTGAGATCGGCGATTTCCGGGATGCCGGGGTCGTCCATGTCCAACAAGCGACGCAAAGCTCTGGCTACGTGGGGAAGTGTACTAGCCTTAATTGTGTGCAGCGGAACTTGGCGAGTCTTAGCCAGGTGCCGCAATTTCGACTGGTTCCGAACGTTAGAGCGCAAAGCTAAAACCACATCAGCAGTGTCAATATCCTTAGTCAGCACGATCGGCAGATTCAGGGTCGAAATTACCTGTTCTAGCTGGTGGCGAGCTATGCCATAAGGATAAACGTGGAGTGGCAAATCTTCGCCGTTAGGGCCGACATTTTGAGACAAGCGTCCAGGCAAGGCCACGGGTTCCACGGCCAGAGATTCTTCGAGCAATTGCTCAAAATATCTGGTCTCAGAAACAGGACTACCGTTAGCAGATACTTTCTCGGCGGGAGGGGGCATGGGAACCATTTTGCCAGCACTCCGCCACCCGGATAGGGGTGTGACTGGTCGGATTGCTGATACAGTCGCCGCCGGAGCACCTGAGTTCCCTGGAAAACGGGCTGGGGGATTGCCCGACTCGTGGGTGATAATCACTTCTCCTGTGTCGCTGACGCTTCTGATTTGCTGGTTCGGTTGTCGTCCGCGTAGTAGGCTGTCGATCGCATCTGCAACTTGCTCGTGTACCACCCACTTCTGGCGTTCGAGCATTTCGATCGCAATTGCAAAGGTTGGCGGTGATTTGCGCTCCAAAACCGTCTTTTGAGAACCGCGGCGTCGGGCCTCGTCATCTCCCAGCGTCACGGCTTGGATACCCCCAATTAAATCGGCCAGAGTGGGATTTTTCATCAAGTTTTCGATCCGGTTCCCGTGAGCAGTACCGACCAACTGCACGCCTCTTTCGGCGATCGTCCGGGCGGCCAAAGCTTCCAATTCCGTGCCGATTTCGTCAATCACGATCACTTCTGGCATATGGTTTTCCACTGCTTCGATCATGACTTGGTGCTGAAGTTCGGGGCGGGAAACTTGCATTCTGCGGGCTCTGCCGATCGCCGGGTGAGGAATATCTCCATCTCCGGCAATTTCGTTAGAGGTGTCGATAATCACCACTCGTTTTTCCAAATCATCGGCGAGCACGCGGGCAATTTCCCGCAGCGCAGTTGTTTTGCCAACTCCGGGGCGGCCAAGCATCAGAATAGATTGGCCAGTTTCCACCAAATCGCGGATAATCTTGATCGTCCCAAACACAGCGCGGCCAACCCTCAAAGTCAAGCCGATAATCTCGCCGCTGCGGTTGCGAAGGGCGCTGATCCGGTGTAGGGTTTGCTCGATGCCGGCTCGGTTGTCGCCACCAAAATCGCCGACTCGCTCAATACAGTATTTGAGGTCTTCTTTTGAAATCGGCGTTTGGGAAAGGTGTTGGGCATTTGATGGAAAACGAGCTTCTGGGAGGCGACCCAAGTCCATGACAATCTCGATCAGATTGTTGCGTTGCGGGTGCTGTTCTAGGGGTTGCCGGATGTGATCTGGCACGATGTCGAGTAATTTATTGAGGTCGTCTTTAATCTGCATTCGCCGTCCATCTGTTCAGTGACGTTTTCAACCTTTTTAGTCATTGGTTATTAGTGATTGGTTATTAGTTATTGGTTATTAGTGATTGGTTATTAGTTATTGGTTATTGGTTATTAGTTATTGGTTATTGGTTATTGGTTATTAGTTATTGGTTATTAGTTATTAGTTATTGGTTATTGGTTATTAGTTATTAGTTATTGGTTATTAGTTATTAGTTATTGGTTATTAGTATCAATGCCCAATGCCCAATGCCCAATGCCCAATGCCCAATGCCCAATGCCCAATGCCCAATTCCCCATGCCCAATTCCCCATGCCCAATTCCCAATGACTAATATTCTTTGAGTGGGGAAACTAGAGAATGAGCTAAACTCACGGCTTGCCAGAGCAGTTCTGGGAAGGCTTCGAGCTGAGTCAGTCCTGGTATGTGGGCTCCGGCTGCTGGTGGCGCGATCGCGTTTGGAATCGCCAAGGCTCGATCGATTTGCATTGTTTCTAATTGCTCTAAAATTGGGGACAGCAGAAAGCGAGCATAGCTGCCATAAGCTATACCTGCAATATGTGGAGTATCAGGAATTGACAAATTTTTCCCATGCTCCTTCATCAGTCCAGATGCCCTGAGTTTGCTGACAGTATAAGCATTAGTGCCACCGGCAAGTTGCACGTATCCGGGTAAGCCGGCCGCCAAGACTTTTTGACCGAGTTTGACTGCGGCTCTAGTCGCTCCGATGCCAATATCTCCACTCATCGGCCTACCGTCGGTTTGCCAAATTAGGGGACAAGGAAGGGGAGAAATTATTTGATAGAGTGTCCGTAAATAATCAATCAAACCGTCTCCATCGGGGCAACTAATGGCTATTAACTTGAGTTGATGCACCCAGGGATTTATGCTTGACCAAAGTCTTGCAAAATCTGTTTCTCTGCCTACTTGCGTGTGGATTTCTAGGGCGTCCACACCGTAGGGCAAGATTAAAGGTGCGATCGCGGCGGGAGCAGACACGTAAGAACGAGTGTAGATTAGTTGGCTGGGACAAACCGGTAGACAGCGACCGCAACCATAGCAGCGCTCGTCTATCACCCCGGAAACACCCTCGCCAGCACCCTGAAAAATGATTGCTTCGGCTGGACAAATTTTTTCGCATGGCCGCCAGCAGTCCGCCGGACACTCGACTGGGTTGAATTCGGCTTTACGAAAATGCGGGTCTTCTCCGTCATTTAAACTGACCATCAACCAGGGCAAACCTTTGCCACCAAACCTGGGGTTTTGGGTTTGAGCCTGTATTTCGCTGGCAACCTGTAGGGCTTCTTGTGCTGCTGCGATCGCGGCTGGATCTGCCGCGACATCAATACAGTCAGCGCCTGCTAAGGTGTAAGCCAAGGTCAGGTTCCGCACCGCAGGCAGGTGTTGAAAGCTAGCCCCACAGATCAGCTTGAACCAATGGCCACCTTTTAATGAGTTTAGTGGATGATAATGTTCTGTCACCCTTATATGCTAATCCTTTCAGCTAAAAATTACTATGTGAAAATTTGCACTTAATTTTTAAATTTAGGCTGATACAAGCTGGAAACGCTACTGATAGCAGTATCTGTGGCGCTGTTGGCCCTATATGTAGAGTTCTGCCTGAATTTTTTTTCGTAAATTTGATAAATCACCAAAAAACGGGGTCTGAAGCCCCGTCGTTCTACGACGGCTTTTTCTTCTCTTTCAATGTCCTAATTAATTCTCTAAGTACATCGGTCTTGGTTCTACCCACGTCCTTGCAGTATTGCTCAAGAATCTCAAACTCAAATCCCTCGATCCGAAAATCTAAACGTTTCTTCATGATTTATCCGGCTTTTTGCTGTACTATATTATAGGAGGATAAGTCATGTTTGGTTGCCAACAAAATCTAATTCGAGCTGGTTCAGATACTCAAGCCATTCTTG
The DNA here is from genome assembly GCF_002412335.2 of Tychonema bourrellyi FEM_GT703. Lineage (GTDB taxonomy): Bacteria > Cyanobacteriota > Cyanobacteriia > Cyanobacteriales > Microcoleaceae > Microcoleus > Microcoleus bourrellyi. The sequence continues at coordinate 31,417 of NZ_NXIB02000009.1, read as the reverse complement.
AGTATCTGTGCTCTTGTAGACCCCGCCAAGTGCTTAATGATTGACCACGGCGTAGATAACTGGCTGACTTGCGTAAGCAATGCTGGCACAAGTTTTATCATTGACGGTAAGCATTTAAAATCGCTCAACCAGGGGTATAACAAGCGGGTTGCATTTTTGATGGAAGGCAAATCTAACGGATTCTGGTCTAAAAGACTTGCCAATTTGACCGAAAGACGTAACCGCCAGATGCGAGATGCCGTCAACAAAGCTGCAAGGAAGGTAATTGACCACTGTTTGAAAAATTGCATAGGAACGGTTGTATTTGGTTGGAATAAGGGACAAAAAAATTCTGCCAACATGGGTAGCAAAACTCATCAAAAGTTTGTACAAATTCCTACTGGCAGACTGAAGGATAGAATTACTCAACTTTGTGAGCAGTATGGATTAAAGTTTGTAGAAACCGAAGAATCTTATTCTTCTAAGGCTTCGTTTGTTGATCATGATTTGCTACCTACGTTCGGCGAAAAACCTGAAGGGTGGCTTCCCAGTGGCAAACGAATTAAGCGTGGTTTGTATCGAACGGCTCAAGGTTGGTTAATTAATGCAGATTGTAACGGCTGTGGAAATATTGGTAGAAAAGTAGCGGTGATGCTTGGACTCGATCTAAGTGGAATCGGTAGAGGCGAATTGTCAGCACCTTTGAGACTCAAATTGTGGTCTTAAGAATCCCTGTTGCTTCAGCACAGGGAGTGTCAACTATTTTTGATGTTTATAAACCGCCCTCTTTTGGTTGAGGTGCTGTGAAGCACCGTCTAGCACCTTTGCTAGTACCTGATAGTAAAGGTATTCTTTGCACTCGGCATGGATTTGCAAAACCTACATCCCCGTGACATTTTCTTCCCAAGATCTGATGGAACAGATAGATTGCTCTTACGTTTCTACGGTGTCAAGATAATTGGATAAATGAACACCAACTGCCTTACCTAGTAAGAGGGTAACATTAAAATCATGTCAACTGAAAACAAAAGCTTTTTGTTGGGTTCATTAGGTGTCTTGATATTTGCCTTGACTTTGCCCATGACACGGTTAGCAACTGGATCGGCAATAGAACCAGCCTTATCCCCTTGGTTTGTGAGTTTTGGGCGGGCTGCCTTGGCTGGTTTGCTTTCGATTATTTATTTAGTGGCTGTGCAAGCTCCTCGACCTAAGCGCGAGGATTACTTACCACTAACTTTAGCTGCGACAGGTAATGTATTGGGATGGCCAATTTTTTTAGCTTTGGGCTTACGCTATGTTGAGTCTACACATGCCTCTGTGATAACTGGCATTCTCCCACTAGCGACAGCCATCATGGGTGCTTTAATCTTTCGCCGTAAGCCATCGGCAGGTTTTTGGCTGTTTTCTATTGCAGGGACAGTGCTCGTTGTAGCATTTGCTTGGCTACGGGGCGCAGGTGTGAGCGTAGCGGGCGTTAGTGTACATTGGGCAGATTTTTTACTTTTATTAGCAGTGTTATGTGCCGCCTTTGGTTATGCGGTTGGTGCTCGCCTGTCACAACGTTGGCCAGGCGAAATTGTGATCTGCTGGATGCTTATCTTATTACTACCAATTACTATACCCGTTACACTTATTGCCTGGCCAACTGCCCCTATTCCTTTGCCTTCCTGGGGGGGATTTTTCTATGTTTCTCTCCTCTCAATGTGGCTAGGTATGTTTGTGTGGTATCGCGCCTTAGCGATGGGTGATGTAGTTCGTGTTAGTCAATTGCAACTTATTCAGCCGTTTTTATCGATTATTTTCTCTGTACCGTTATTAGGTGAGTCATTAGACGCCATGACCTTGATATTTGGACTTGCAGTGATAGTCACTGTGTTTTTTGCCAAGCGTATGCCTATTTATGGCTGAGTAGTAACGAGGCTATAGCAATCCTAAATCATTCATGAGGATTTGTAGGGGTAGTGCCCCCGTGCCTACCCCAGCATAAGCGGGGCAACCACGGGGCAAGCGAGCCCCTACAAAAATTACACAACTGATTTAGGATTTCTATAGTAGGGTGCGTCAGCTAGAACCCTTACGCTGAAACGGAAAACCTTGTACGGGCGAATGACCATTCGCCCCTACGCACCGACAGCCAGGAGTTTAAATGCCGAACAGCTTAGAACTCAATTCATCTGGGCTAATCTGAAATTCAACTAGCTAGACTGCTTGCTCAGCCGCTTGTAAGCCGTTGCCAAAGCATTACTATCTCCCACATTTCCGGGAAACAAAACCACTGGTAAGTTGGGAAATAGAGGATGATCTGCCTCGGTTTTTACTACTGAACAACCTGCGATAATTTGACCTAGCAGTCTAACACTTTTGAGGGATAAACCTGTACTCAAAACATCGTTGGAAGTGATGCCGCCTTTGCTAATTAAAAACCCGATATCTCCGGGCAGTCCCCGCACTATATCCATCAATAAACCAGAAACAGCTTCTCCAAATTTTAACCGGATTTCGGTATTTTTAAATTGTAGTTCTTGGCGACTGGTATAAATTACTGGGGTTTTGTCATCGCTGTGAGCACTGCGGACTTTTTCTAGAGTTTTATTCAACAGGTCTGTCCGATATTCTGGTGAATCTTCTAGCAAGTGAGATACGTCTATTTCAATGCTAACTGTCTGGGCTTCTTTTAACAAGTATTCCAATTGTTCTGTAGTTTTCTTGACGTGGGAACCAACTATTACTGCACCGGGCTTGCCATCCCTCACATATTTTGCCATTTCGTCGGCTGCAATTGGCTGGGGGCCGAGGTCAGCTAAGGATGTTAAGATACTTGCTCCACTGCGGAATAAAAACTTTTTCCCTTGACTAGCTGCATCGAGAATGTGTTTGGCAAAGGTGTCTAAATCGCTTTGATTTTCGCAATCTACTACTGCACATTGGTTGTCTGTCATGTCCATTAGTCGCTCTAAATTTCCGTGGCGAATGTCTGCGAGTAAGATGCGATCGACTTGCTCGGCCTGGATGCGACCTTTGGTTTTTTCTGCTACATAGTCTGGCAGGTAACTGTGACTGTAGCCGAAGACTGAATCTTTGGCAAATTCGGTTTGGTGAACTGGTGTTTCGACGCTGTTAACCATCAGGTAATGCACGCTGTCGCGGGTAATTCTTCCTCCTTCAAAAAAGGCGGGAATTAGAAAATGACCGTCGAAGGGGCCGAGTTCTTCGGCGATCGCGTCGGTTTCGATCGGATAGTGACCGCGCAGGGTAGAATCGGAACGGCTAACTATGAGGAAGTCGTCGATTGCTTCGGCTGCGATCGCAACTTTGAGATTTTGGCACACTTCGCGGGTGACGGAGGCTGCTGTTTCGGGAGTTAGCGATCGAGTATTTGTCAGTATAAAGAAAATCGGCGACTTGTCCCGCAGTCCCAAACGCAAGGTTTCTTCGTCCCAACGTGTCAGCAGCAAGCAACTGTGTACGGTTTGAGAACCTGTGGGATCGTCATCTAGAACTATAATTTTAGGTTTAGCAGACATACTGACCTGGTTGTTAACGTTACCTTTCCAAGATATCCTGACCTAGCTATGTCACAGGAAAAAATTTATAATTCAGGTTGAATTTCTTAACAATTCTCAAGAGTCTCGATTTTGCAACTTTTTCATTTCTGCTTGAACTCCCAAGGCTAATTGCAAAGCTTCGTTGAGCAATCGCCCCGGCTGGCTGGCTCGATCGCTAATTTGCAATCGACTCAAAGCTGTCAAGTTATTGGAAAATAGTTCTGAGTTAGTCGCCACGAATTTTTTGTTTTCCCTGAGAATTCTCTCGGTTTTCAAAGCTCGGACTAAATCATCTCTGATTAGCTGTAATGCTTTAATGAGTTTTGTGCGATCGCCTATTTTGACTTGCGAATTGCCAGCTTCTTCTATTTGGTCGTTAATTTGGATAGTTTTAATTATACCATTGTAGCGATCGACATCATCAAAAAGATTAATTAAATGTTTATTTTGACTGCTGCACCTAATTTTCCAGGCATCCTCAACTATCAAACCGACGATTGCGGTTAGGTGGATGATGAACCAAACTAAATAAGCCCTGGGAAATATCATAACCAGCAGCAAACAACTGATTAGAACCAAAAACATTAAGCCGACTGTTTTCAAGCCTTCGTGGGCAAACTTAGTTGCGGTTGCTGGTCGATATACGCGATCGGGTGTCGCCCCACTCAGGCGCTTGAGTTCACCGACAGTAATTTCTAATCCCTGGATGTCAGAGCGCATAAATCTTCACAAATATTTGTTAAATATAAAGTTTAGTTGTATAACAAAAGGCTCGTCTACAATAAATCTAACACCTTTTTTCACGAATATCCACTATGTCCGCACGTCCTATCTATCTCGACAACCACTCGACAACCCCCGTAGACAAGCGGGTACTTGATGCGATGCTGCCGTATTTCACCGAACAATTCGGCAACGCAGCCAGCATCAGCCACGTCTACGGCTGGGAAGCAGAAGCAGCGGTAAAACAGTCACGACAAATTTTGGCAGAAGCAATCAACGCTTCCCCAGAAGAAATTGTGTTTACCAGCGGCGCAACGGAGGCGAATAACTTAGCGATTAAAGGCGTCGCTGAAGCCTATTTCAGTAAAGGGAAGCACATTATTACAGTTAAAACTGAACATAATGCGATTCTTGACCCCTGTACATATTTGGAAAAATTGGGATTTGAGATTACGGTTTTACCAGTAAAAAGTGACGGATTGATTGATATAGGGGATTTGATTAAAGCGATTCGGGCTGAGACAATTTTAGTTTCAGTGATGATGGCAAATAATGAAATTGGAGTGATTCAGCCCATTGGAGAGATTGCGGCAATATGCCGTGGAAATGATATTATTTTCCACACAGATGCAGCGCAGGCGATCGGCAAAATCCCGATTGATGTACAGGATATGAACATTGATTTAATGTCCTTGACAGCCCACAAAATTTACGGGCCAAAAGGCATTGGTGCTCTCTACGTGCGTCGCAACAAACCGAGAGTGCAGTTAGCACCGCAAATGCACGGAGGTGGCCATGAACGGGGAATGCGATCGGGTACGCTGTATGCACCGCAAATAGTAGGATTTGCTAAAGCAGTGGAATTAGGGATTGCGGAAATGGAGGTGGAAACAGCACGAGTTGTGAATTTGCGTGAGCGTTTGTGGGGGAATTTGATAGGGTTAGGAGATGTTGTTCTGAACGGTCATGCTACTAAGAGATTACCTGGGAATCTTAATATTAGTGTAGGTGGCGTTGATGGTCAAGCATTAATGTTAGGGTTACAGTCAGCGGCGGCGGTGTCTTCGGGTTCTGCTTGTACTTCGGCGAAGATATCACCATCTCATGTTTTGGCTGCGATCGGGCGATCGGACAAATTAGCCTACGCTTCGATTCGCTTCGGGATTGGGCGTTTTAATACTGTAGCAGAAATAGATGCTGTGTCCGAACACGCGATCGCCACTATTACATCTCTCCGACAAGCTCAAAAAGTAATGAGTTAAACGGTTGACAGTTGACAGTTGACAGTTGACAGTTGACAGTTGATTGTTGACTGTTGACAGTTGACTGTTGACTGTTGACTGTTGACATCGTAAAGAGGAGACGGCAGTGCCGTTTCCCTACCCAGATTAATTGTAGGGAAACTTCGACACTGCGACTTACTTATAACCAAACACCTCGCGCACTCGATAAATTGGTTTTCCCTGGGATTCATGATAAGTCCGCATCATCACTTCTGCCAACAAACCAAAACAAAATAACTGTACCCCAGTCAACACCAAAACTACAGCCAAAATCAGCAAAGGACGATTACCAATAATTTGACCAAAACCTAATTTTAAGATTGTCAAATAAATCCCTAAAACCGTTCCCAAAGCCATAGAACTCATTCCCAAAAGTCCAAAAACGTGCATCGGTCGAGTTAGGAACTTCTTCATAAATGAAATAGTTAATAAATCCATCAACACCCGAAAAGTCCGCCAAATTCCGTACTTGCTTTGACCAAAACGGCGGGCGTGGTGTCGCACCGGGAGTTCGGCAATTCTCGCCCCTTCAATAAATGCCAAAGCTGGCAAAAATCGGTGCAATTCGCCATAGAGATTCAAGTCTGCCACCAACTCCGATCGATAAGCTTTCAAAGAACAGCCGTAGTCATGCAAAACAACGCCTGTAACGCGGCCAATTAGCCAGTTAGCAATTTTAGAGGGAATCAACCGACTAACAGTATTATCTTGCCGATTTTTCCGCCAGCCACTGACTAAATCGTAGCCTTCATCTAACTTTGCCAACAATAGCGGAATATCCGCCGGGTCATTTTGCAAATCGCCGTCTAGGGTGACGATAGCACGACCACGAGCGCGATCGAAACCTGCTGACATGGCCGCAGTTTGCCCGTAATTGCGGCGTAAAATTACTGCACAAAGGTCATCACGACTGCTTGCCAATTGTTGGAGAAGTTCAGCAGAACCGTCTTTTGAGCCATCATCGACGCAAATAATTTGATAGCTGAGTCCAGATGCTTTGATGGAAGTGGCGATCGCCTCAATCAAATGAGGTAAACTTTCCACCTCGTTGTAAACTGGTACTACCGCCGAAACGTCAAGAACAACTTCAGCTTCAGCCTGTTGTTCAGCCAATTTTTCCAAAAATAATGCAGCGTCCATTTCTTTCTTCAATAATACTAAAAGTCAACAGTCAACAGTCAACAGTCAACGGTCAACAATTGCCAGATTGATAACTTGCCACCACTTTACCACATCCTCGTAATTGCCGATAATAAATTTGACTAACTTTATCGCCATCCTCGGACAAAACATCGATACCGATACCATTGCGACCTTGTTCTTTCCCTGAACTATGAATATAACGATTATCTCCTAGATATAATCCCACATGAGTTGCCTTTTGCGGTGTTCCAAAAAAAACTAAATCTCCTGGTTCTAAATCACTAATACTAATCGGGTTAGTAAAAGCTTCTTGTTGATAAGCATCTCTCGGCAACCAGATGTTTGCAGACAAAAAAGCAGCCTGCATCAATCCAGAACAATCATAATTTGGTGCGACAGTACCGCCCCAAAGATAATAATTAGATTGCTTCATAGCTTGATGAGCAAAATCAATGACTGTTGGCAATTTTGCTCTAATTTCCGCTTCCGAAAATATCTCACGATGATAGAATGTGTCTGCCACATCCAGCAACTCAACATCTCGAATATCCAGCCATCCCGGATAATCATCTTCGCACAGCCGCACCATCACAGCCGTTGTCTCAAAGTTTACACCTCTCTCATCGTCAATCAGCGGGCGATCGACTATTCGCAAGTGTCGCCCAGCCGCCGCCTGAGTTGCGAGGCGATCGCACTTTGGGGAATCGTAAATATTTATGTGCGATCGCACCCGATACTCCAGAACATCCGATAATTGATAATTGGCCATTTGATTTTTTTTTAGTTTATAGTTGATAACTGATAACTCCCTAAAACTTCCCATGACATTTTTCCGCCAAGACGAACAATTAGAAACCCACGGCAGTAGCATTATAGACGCAGCCAAGGCAGAATTCACAGGATTAGCCTGCGATCGCATCGCCATTACCTGGATAGTTTACGATCCGCCGGTGCGAGTCAACACAGGTGGAGCCCTGAGCCCAGAAGAATATTGGAAATATCAAGCCAGAGGTTTTAGCCACAGAGCTACAGAACGAGTGTATCCTGCCAGCATCGTCAAATTATTCTACCTCGTTGCCGTCTGGGAATGGGCAGAAAAAGGGATGATTAAAACATCGCCAGAATTAGAACGCGCTGTCAGAGACATGATAGTTGATTCCAGCAATGATGCCACCAGTTTAGTGGTAGATGTATTAACCGGCACCACCAGTGGCCCAGAATTGCCACCAGGCCCGTTTGAAACTTGGAAACAGCAGCGTAATATCATCAACCGTTACTTTCAATCATTGAATTGGCTAGACTTACAAGACATTAACCTCAATCAAAAAACCTGGTGCGATGGCCCCTACGGTCGCGAACGAGAATTTTTGGGAGAATTAATGGAAAATAGAAATATGCTAACCACAAATGCCACGGCGATTTTGCTGCATAGTATCATAGGTGGTGTCGCTGTTTCTGCCAAAGCATCCCAAGACATGATGAGTTTAATGAAACGCAGTTTGGAACCAGCAGAATTAGAAGCAGATCCTGAAAATCAAGTTACAGGTTTTTTAGGTGGCGGATTACCACAAGAAGCTAAATTGTGGTCAAAAGCTGGACTGACAAGTCAAGTGCGACATGATGCGGCTTATATTGAAATACCGAATTTGCGGCCGTATTTGTTAGTGGTATTTACTGAGGGGAAAGAGAATAGCAAGAATGAAGAGATTTTGCCTTTCGTATCGCGGCAAGTTGTCGAAGCGATGAAAGCACTTGATTAGATTAGGATTTACCAAGAAACTGATTTGCAACACTAGCCACTGATGCTGAGTTCGATGTTACCTGCCACCGCTGCGTTTTGCCGTAATACCTACGAAAAGCCAGTCTTCTACCGCAAAACTCATTTATTGCATATAATATATGTATGGAAGTTGAATGGGATCCTAACAAAGCTGACATTAATCGGCAAAAGCATGGTGTGCAGTTTTCTGATGCCGAGGCAGTTTTGTTCGACCTGAATGCTCTTTCTTTTGAAGACACAACTGCCCAAGGTGAACAACGATTTGTTGTGATTGGCATGGATCATCTCTGGCGTTTGCTGGTCGTGATCTACACCCATAGAGGTAATAGTGTTCGACTTATTTCAGCTCGTCCTGCTACTCGTTCTGAGAGACGTAAGTATGAAACCGGAATATGATTTTAGTCAAGGTAAACGGGGCGCTGTTATTCCACAAACAGGCAAAACCCGCATAACAATTTATATTGATGATGATGTGCTAGAGACATTTCGAGAACGAGGTGACTCTGCTGGTAAAGGCTATCAAACTATTATGAACGAAGCTTTGCGGGAGTATCTTGAAAAAGCGAAGCCGCCCCTAGACGAAGAAACATTGCGCCGAGTCATCCAAGAGGAACTTCGTGCAGCAAAATAGTTGATTGTCCAGTCAAACTTTGTTTCTTTAGTTTGGCTTAAGCGATGAGCAAATTGCCGAAGCGCTAGATATACCTTTAGAGCAGGTTAAGCAGGTCGATGGGGATAGGTGATTTTAGCATACCTAATTATTTCAAACCAGCACCGGACGACTTCTCAGCGGCACAAGAATTTCATGCAAAACACTAGGCTTCGCGCTAAGATACACTTGTAAGCGCGATCGGTTTGACGATATAATGAAAAAAGTTAGTTTAATCTGGCATACCCTAATCCTTCATGCAATTTGAGTGGGACGAAGCGAAAAACCTTGAAAACATCCGTAAACATGAGATTGATTTTGCCGATGTTCCAGCGATGTTTGATGGTGAAATGCTGATTGAGCTAGACGATCGTTTTGATTATGGCGAAGATCGTTGGTTTGGAATCGGTTTTCTCGGTTCTGGAATAGCGGTGGTAGTCTGGACAGAACGTCAAAACAATGTAATCCGAATCATTTCAGCGCGAAGAGCCAACCGTCATGAGCAGAAACGATTTGAACAATACCTCTGGTACTAACTGGTCAGCCTTAGAGTCAAGGTCAGAACAGAATATTGATTACTCAGATATTCCACCGCTGACAGATGAATTTTTTGAACGAGCTACTTTACGTATTCCGGCAGATCAAGCCCACAACCTAGTTCAGCTCGATCCAGATGTGAAGCAGTGGTTTCAGGCTCAAGGAGAAGAGTATAAAACTCTAATTAACAAAGTTTTGCGCCAATACATTGAGAACAACAAAACTCAGCACTCAGCAAGTTAAATAGAACGGAGAGGGGGGGATTCGAACCCCCGAAGGGTGATAACACCCTTAACAGATTAGCAATCTGCCGCTTTCGACCACTCAGCCACCTCTCCAGATGACAGCAACTAATCATAGCATACACATCTAGCTCTTGGCAACCCCTAATCACGAATTTCCTGAAAGCCTTGCTATGTCTAGCATCCGACACCTCTGACCCTCGCCTATTCCCCAAATCCCCTAGCCTTCAAGTGCTTTTCCCAACTAAAATTGGAACTCAGAAAAAATCTCTTAGTATACAGATATCCCAACCGATACAGCTTAGCTTTGCGATCGGCATCAAGATTAAAGTCCGTCGTCGTCACTTGAGCTTCAGTCACATCAATATTAATCACCCGGCCTTTATCCATCTCGCGCTGGTGATACCTGTCTCTTGCTTTCATCATCGTGGTGAACATCCCCGACAACATTGACACCGGACTGTCAATCTTAATTTGACTTTCAATTCCAGTATCAATTAATCGAAACCCAAAGGTAAACCAGCGAGGTGTAATGGGAGTCGAACCGGATTGTTTATCATAAATCCACAGCGGGAAATTGCTCAGAATTCCCCCATCTACTATTAAGTCATTGCCGAGCTTTCCCGGCTCAAAAAATAGCGGAATACTCATCGACAACCGTACTGCTTCAGCTACGCTAAAGTCTTCAGCACTTTTGAGTCGCAACTGCTCGTACAAAGCATCGGAATCCGCCGATTCCCGGCGCTGCAAATCGTCTGGTAGTACCAACATTTCACCGCGCGTGAGGTTGGAGATTACTACTTTTAATTCTCGGTCTTTTACCTGTTTGACATCGGCAAAAGTTTGCAAATGCCCCTTGGCTAGAGTTGCTTCTAGCCATTGACGGAAAGGTAAGGAAGAATATTCTCCCATCTGGCGACTAATTGTTAAGAAAAGTAGCGTCCATACCGGAGATTGTAAGTCGTCTGCTGGGTCGCCATTTAAAATTAGAGGACTGTTTTTTTTGGTTAAAAATATGCTATAATCGAGCTGTCCTAACAATTCTTCTAAGTCATCAATTGACAAGTCTGTTGCTAATACTGCGGCGGTAATTGCACCGGCGGAAGTACCTGCGAGTTTTCGCCAGCGGATGCCCAAATCGCTACAGCACCTGAGAGCTCCTAAAAACGCAACTCCTCGCACGCCACCGCCTTCAAATATTCCGTCGGCATAGATTTGGCCCTTTTCGTCGGGAGGGGGAAATTTGCGGAGAATTGTTTGTTTCTCGGTTGGAGAAATCCTGACACCTGGTTCTTGGAGAATTTGCTGCGGATACCATTTACTCATTGAAAATACCTCGTAACTATTTTATATTTAAGATTTTAGAGTTAAAATTGACACTGATTATGGTTGATTTTTTTGAGCATCCATTGCTTCTTTGACGAGTTGTTGAATTTGCGATCGCACTTGTTCGTAGGCTACAGATGCACACCAAGGGCGAAGAGACAAAATAGTTGAATCGGGAGTAATCTCCGCCACTAGACAAGTCGGTGCTGGATTGTCCAAAACTAGCGGGTGAGATTCGGCAATTTCTAATAACTCTGCTACAGTTGGACGGATTGGGCGATCGCCAATATCGATCTTTAAGTCTACCCGTCTCGTTCCCATTGCAGTTGTATTTTTCAGTGTACCGTCAAATAACTTATTATTTGGTACAATAATTTTGACATGATCGTCTGTCACCAGGGTAGTTGAAAAAATGCCAATGCTGTCCACGACTCCTTTAACCTCTCCACCTTCGATCGCATCTCCGACTTCAAAAGGCCGTAAACTAATCAACATCACCCCAGCAGCAAAGTGTGACAAAGTATTTTGCCAAGCCAAACCAATCGCCAAACCCGCAGCACCCACCACAGCAACTACACTGGTAGTTTGAATCCCCAACTGACTCAAAGTGGCGATTACTCCGACTACCAAAATCGCAATTTCAGCAGCTTGGACTAAAAATTTTCGCAGCGTTGCTTGGGTGCGACTCAGGGCTCGGCGGGTGACGCGCCCCACAATGCCGATCGCAAATCGCGTAATTAACAAAATGCCGATCGCCCACAGCAGTTTAGGGACAATTTCAAACCCCAATTCTAGGGATTTTTTCGAGAATTCTTGGGCGACTTGGAAAGCTTGAATTCTTCCTGCCTCTAATTGTAGTAGCAATGTTTGAGATATTAGTAGAAAATTTGCGATCGCTGTCATATTAATTGGTAATGGGGAATTGGGCATTGGGCATTGGTATTGAGGATTGGGCATTGGGCATTGGGGATTGGGCATTGGGCATTGCTAAAAAATACCCCATAACCAATAACTACTAACCCATAACCAATAACTACTAACCCATAACTATGAGACAGCTACACGCGGCAACCTGTGTTTGAAACCACAGAGAATTTCCCAGGAAATAGTTCCTAAAATCGTAGCCCAATCATCAGCAGAAATCTGATTTTCCCGATCTTTGCCTAACAAAGTAACCACTTCACCCACTTCTAAATCAGGAATAGCGCTAACATCAAGCATTAACTGATCCATCGTCACCGAACCTACTTGTGGCACAAAATTCCCCCTGATTAACACCTGCATTTTATTAGAAAGATTGCGGGGAATCCCATCCGCATAACCGATGCCAACTACAGCAATCTGTGTTTGTTGTTCAGCTACAAATTGATGACCGTAACTGACACCGGTTCCCGCTTCTATAGTTTTCACCTGTGTCACCCTAGCTTTTACCTGCATTACAGGCTTTAAATCGATTGCACTTTGCAAATGAGGCGCTGGATAAAGACCGTAATTAGCTAAACCGACTCGCACTAAATCGTAATGCAAGTTTGGATTGGTCAGGGTAGCAGCAGAGTTTGCTAAGTGTAGGCGATCGGGATTAATTCCTGCTATCTTAATTTGGGCGATCGCCTGTTTAAACTTCTCGTGTTGCTGTAACATAATAGTCTGGTCTGGACTATCTGCTGTCGCCAAGTGAGAGTAAACGCTAGCTAATTTCAGATTTGGCAACCGCTGGATTAGCTGCACAAATTCTGTTGCTTCTTGCCAAGGTGTACCCAAGCGAGACATTCCCGTATCTAACTTAGCATGAACGGGCAAAGATTGATTGAGAGTAGCCAAAACTTCCGAAAATATGAGAGCTTGTTTGACAGTACAAATAGTCGGCTGTAAGTGCCAATGGGCGATCGCTTTTACCTGTTCGGTAGTATACGTCGCCCCCAACACCAAAATCGGCGCTTCAATCCCAGCTTCTCGCAATTCAATGCCCTCTGGAATCGTCGCAACTCCCAGCCAACTAGCACCTGCTTGTAAAACTGTTTGACTAACTGCGATCGCACCGTGGCCATAAGCATCAGCCTTGACAACTGCCATCAGTTGTGTATTGGGAGATAAAATATTTTTAAGCTGTTTTATATTGTGGGTTAAAGCCGCTAAATCTATCTCCACCCAAGCCCGCTGGCAAAGTCCACCATAACCGTCATACTGTACCATCTGGGGGCATTCTTTGGTCGGTGGTGCGATCGGTGTTTGTTCCCTATTCAACATTATTGCTCACTCCTACTTACTGACACCATTAAAAATTTTCGTAAGTTCTGACGATCGTAAACTTTTCCAGTTTATCACTTTGAGTAATGTTAATTGGTGTATCATAAGCTGTGGAGCATTTAAACCACTAACTATCGATGTAGGGTGCGTCAGCCTTGTACGGGCGAATGGCCATTCGCCCCTACTATACATGGGAAACGCCTTGTACGGGCGAATGGCCATTCGCCCCTACGCACCCTACAATACCATTTTAAATGCGTAACAGCTTATCACCAAAATCACTTAGTAAAAACTATGGACGGACTAGCATACCTGCATTTAGCTGAAACTTGGGAAACCCATCCCAGTCAAACTCAAGCGACCAACTCAACAACACACCTAAATTTAGCCTCTACTCCTTTACTATTCTTTACCCTTGTTTTAACAATTTTTAACCTAGTCAATCCCGCACTTGCCATCAGAAAAGGCGATTCCGGCTCAGAAGTTGCCGAACTTCAGAAAACTTTGCAAGACGCAGGATATTTCAGCCGCCAACCCACAGGATATTACGGTTCTGTCACTCAAGATGCTGTCAAAAAATTTCAAGCAGAAAACAATCTGAAAGTTGATGGAATTGTCGGCCCTAAAACTTTGTCAGCACTAAAAGTTAAGCCCGAAGGTAATAAATCAGAATCTGCTGAAACAATATCTCCAAATCTTGACAAAGTTTCCCCATCTCCTACCGAAAATCAAAATCAAATTGTTCCGTCTCCCACTGCAACAGAAAATCCTAATCAATTAGAAGATTCTACCAAAAACCAGCCCAGAAAACCACTCTTTAATAATCCATTTTTACCACCATTTGCAACGGAAAATTCCACGAATCAAGAACCATCAAAAAGGACAAACAAACAACAACCAAAAATGGGGATTCGTCGTCAAAATATTAACGGAAACATGACACTGAAAAAGACTATTTATGGCAATATATCGCCAAAGTCAATAGTTCATTCGGGTTCTGGTCTGTTTTTTGCTCAAAACATGATGTACAGTCACACAATCACAGTGTACGATCGGAACTTTAAGTTAGTCAAGACAATTCCCGATCGAGTAAATTTGTCAAAATTTGGCTTTTCTAAATTTAAGGGGAATTCCCAAGGTGCTCCCGTTGAAGCTGCTTTTACAACTGATGGCAAATATGCCTATGTATCAAACTATCAGATGTACGGTTCTGGCTTTGACAATCCGGGTAGTGACAGGTGTTCTCCCACCGCCAAACACGACCAAAGTTTCATGTACCGCATCAATACCGAAACCCTGAAAATTGAAAAGGTAATTTCTGTAGGTGCTGTACCGAAATTCAATGCGGTTTCGCCGGATAATCGCTTGGTACTTACTAGCAATTGGTGCAGTTGGGATTTGAGTGTAGTTGATACTCAGAAAAATAGCGAAATTGAGCGGGTAAAACTGGGTGCATATCCTCGTGGTATTGTTGTCACTCCTGACTCGAAAACTGCCTATGTTGCTGTTATGGGTTCTTCGGATATTGCGAGGGTCAATCTCACAGATTTTTCGGTAGCATGGTTGAGAAATATTGGTAATGCACCACGTCATTTGGTTATTGATCCCAACGGGAAGTATCTTTATGCTACTTTGAATGGTGAAGGAAATGTCGCAAAAATCAACCTAAATTCTGGCGACGTTGTGGATAAAATTTCGACTGGTAGTCAGCCTCGAAGCATGACGATTTCTGATGATGGTAAGCTGATTTATGTTGTCAACTATTCTTCCAATACTGTGAGTAAGGTTCGCACGAGTGATCTGAAAGTGCTGAAAACGGTGAATGTGAATTCAAGTCCGATCGGGATTACTTACGATTCGCAAACTAATCAGGTTTGGGTGGCTTGCTATTCTGGTAGTATTATGGTTTTTCAAGATTGATATAGCTGCTTCCTGCTGTTAGATACCCGACTTCTTTAAGAAGTCGGGACTCTAACAGCGATCGCATTTATTGATACAGCCTATTTTTACATCCCGTAAATTTTCGATATTTACTACTGCACCATATTTAATGAACACATCAAAGAAGGACGGGAAGTTTTTACCCCAATAAATCATTGCACAGGACATAGGAGCACCCTTACCTTCATCTTTTCCATCTACCAAAAATCTCAATCGCGTATCGTAGAGAAAACAAATCGCTGTGGCTTTACCATAGACATATTTTTTCCAATGTCCTGTGTTAGTAGCAACTGGTACAAGCGCTATTACTTCAGATTGAAAAACTCTATTTGCTTCTTCACATTTACGAAACCAATCTGTAATTTTTGTGCCTCGTTTTACATCATTACCATAGGGAGGATTAACGTATATTGTGGGAAAAGTCCAAAACTCTGATAGACCATCATATTCTGGAAGTCTACACTCTACAACTGCGCCAACTATGGAAAAAGGACTGGAGCATGGATCTAAATGAATAACGCCACCGAAAACTTCTTTTACAGCGTCAACATACTTCTGGGGAGTACCCCAATCTTTCTTGTCACTAATTACCTGTCTTCCTGCTGTCATAGAGAATGTATAATCTGCCAGTTTTTGTCGCGCAATTGAGCTATTTGGGAATGGAGTTTCTGCATTGAATCATTACCCGGAGAAATGATATTAAACCATTTTTCTATGCGATTTGTGTTTTCTTTGAAATATAATTGTAGAACTTGATCGGCTTCATAATTCATTTGAACTTTTGTAAATGAGTTTTTTTTCTTATCTGCTGTGTAACTTGCCATAAACGCATTTTTTGCCGGTGCAAGTAAAGGCGTTGGTTCAAGCAATAATTCAGTTATAAACTCGGCTAAACCTTCATCTGTAAGAAAAATTAACCAATCATAAGATTGTGCCAGAACCTTGAGTTCTTTATTGTGATTTTCTGAGGTAAACCAGTTCCCATGATTGCTGACTATGCCAATGGTCAGAATAAAATCACGTAGTAACTCTCGATCTTCTTAACCTACAATTTCTGCCACCAATTCCTCATAAGGCTTGGTGTAAATTTCATCACCAGATTTGTAAATTAATCCGCGTAACTCTCCCGTTGGCATACGTACCTTATGCAGGGAAGAGACTGTTGGTGAATTCACAGAGGGTGTCACCCCTCACAGGTGAAATGCGGTGTCCTGAGCCCTTCGACTACGCTCAGGATAAACTCCGTCGAAGGGTAGATTTTGTAGGTTGGGTTAACGCGAGAGCGAAACCCAACTCTTTTAAAATAATGTGTTGGGTTTCGCTGACGCTCTACCCAACCTACAAAATCTATGCGAGAAACTTGCGCGGGCGCTGGATTCAGAAGTGAGGAGTGAGACCCCTCAGACATTCGCCAACAGTCTCAGTAAACTGGACAGCTACTTATTTTAGCGCAGTCGCGGCATAATATATTTTAGCGCAGTCGCGGCAATAAGATTTATGCACTTCAACGAAATTATTTCATCCTGAGCATGACAGTTAACTGCATAAGTCCTTACTACGAACAATAAAAAATATATTTGATTGTGGGGCGGGCTTCTAGCCCGCCCCACAAATTTTATTTTAGCACCTTTGAACGTCCCAGATTCTTCGCTACACTCAGAATGACAACTACGTTTTAAAGCCGCACAATATATTGAGAAGATTTAGCTGGTACTTTTCCTTGTTTTGCCATAGCTTGGTAAAGCATTGCTGCTACTTCAGCGCGAGTTGCTGTTCGATTTGGCTGCAACAGTTGGCGCTTTGGGTAGTTGACGACAATCCCCGCTTCCGTTGCTGATGCTACTTTGTTCACTGCCCATTTCGGGAGTTTTTTTCTGTCTGTATAAACTTGTAAAGTTTTGGTTGTTTCTTTTGATGGTTTTAGATTCAACCCGCTAGCCAGAGCTGCGATTACTTCAACACGGGGAACTGGTTTGTCAGGACGGAACTCATTGTTTGGATATCCTTTTAAGTATCCTGTTTTGACGCTGTAGTCGATGGAAGAAGCGGCAGAATTACTGGATTTTATGTCTTTAAAATCAAGGGACTTTCGGCGCGGTTCTTGGTCAGACATTCGTTTAATTAAACGGGCTAGTTCGGCTCGTGTGATTGGTTCGTCGGGACGAAATTTGTTGTCGGTGAAATCAGCAAAGATTTTGCGATCGACTAAAGCTACAATAAATGGACGTGCCCAATACTTGTCTGGAACATCGGAAAATTTGACGGGAGCAATTTTTCCTTTAGCTGGTTGAGATTTGGTAGTTGGTGGGGCTGGAGTCGATCGCCCAATTGGTTGTTCTGGGACAGCGCTAACCGGGGGAACAATCACAGGAATTGGCACAACAACTTCCGGTAAAGGCGACCCAGGAGCAAGGGGAGATGGGGCAGGAATTACGGTCGCTGAGGGCTTGAACACATCCGAACTCGACGGCGGGGGCGTTAATGTTTTTGAACTATCGGGCACAGCAGCAGGTTGAGAAAAAACCGCTGGAAATTGCCAATTTGTAGCACTGAATTGACTTGGGTTTTTACCTGTTACCCAAAAGAAAATTGAGCCCATAGTACCAAAGGCTACTACGATCGCAATCAATTCATCAAATCCTAGAGGTCTTTTTTCCCTGGACGGAGGTTGTGAAGAAGACATCATTATCACCTATATAATAGTCTTTGTCTAAGTTATGGTAAACTACGATTAACCAATATCTAAAATCTAAATTCTAAAAATCTAAAATCTCAAATCGAATTATGGCTACCTGGCTTTGCGTAAAACAGTGCGGTGCTTGTTGTTACCTCGACCCAACAGAGCGTCCCGACTTAGACGAGTATTTATCAGAAGAAGAATTAGCGGTCTACTTGAGCTTAGTAGGAGATGACGGTTGGTGTATCAACTTTGACAAAAAAAAGCGAGAATGCGGGATTTATGCTCATCGCCCGCGCTTTTGTCGTGTAGACTCAGAGGTATTTCAGGATATGTACGGCATTGAGCCTGCCCAATTGAACGATTTTGCGATCGACTGCTGCTTAGAGCACATAGAAGACCTTTATGGCGATCGATCTTTAGAGATGATCCGCTTCCAGCAAGAAGTCGGAACTGTTTTTAATCAAAACATGATTTCTGGGTAATTTTTATAATTTCTCAGAAATCATCAAAAAATCACAGAAATATCACGCAGTTGAGTTGAGCAATGAGCAATCGAGAGGGTTTTACAGGCGGATTTCTGGCTGGTGCCGCAGTTGGTGGCTTAGTCGGTGCAGTTTTGGGCGTGGTGCTGTCGCGGCGCGCTGCTGAGGCATTCCTGGCAGACCCATCAGAGGCAAAGCCCATCAAGCAAAGCAAAGGGAAAGGCAGCCAACTCGAAGATGAACGCATTGAAGTAGCAAGGCTGAGTTTAGAAGATAAAATTGCCCAGCTAAATCAGGCCATAGATGACGTGCGGTTGCAACTCGGCGACGTGAATGGCAACGCACAGGTACACAGCAGCCAAAGTTCTTTAGCGGAAGACTCCTGATCAATTTCAGTCATACCGAGGACACGGCGAGTGCCCATAGGTGTCAACTTAAGGTCAAATGTAGTCAGAGACTGCTGTTTGACGATTAGGCCTAGATCCCCCCTAACCCCCCTTAAGAAGGGGGGGACAAGAACTTTCTCAAAGTCCCCCTTCTTAAGGGGGATTTAGGGGGATCTATACTCAGGTAAAAGCGAGATTTATCAAGGTTTTTAGCCTTAAGTTGACACCAATGGGCAGTGCCGCGTCCCTACCCCGATTAATTGGGATCGGGCCTCCCGGATTTATCCGTAGGGTCAATTTTTCAATCGAAAATCCAAAATCCAAAATCTAAAATCGATTGACTTTCCAAAATATGCTAAACTCAAAGGTAAAGCATTTCTAAACTGTACTCAAACATCAAGCAAAATTTATGACTTATTCAATAGGCCTTTTGGCAACCACGCTGTCTTCATTTCTACAAATCTACCTATATCTGATGATTTTTAGAGTGTTATTAACCTGGTTTCCTAATATCGATTGGTCAAGTGCTCCGTTTTCGATTTTGAGTCAGTTAACAGACCCTTACCTCAATCTATTCCGCTCAATTATCCCCCCCCTGGGAGGGATTGACTTTTCTCCCCTGATTGCGTTTTTTGTCCTCCAGTTCGGCTCGGAATTCTTGATTAATCTTTTAAACAACTTGCAAACAGCATTTTAGATAGAAACCGCCAAGGGGCTTAGGTCATTGAGTGCATTTCGACTTCGCTCAATGACCAGATTTGTTTCTAACGCTCTATACCAAACTTGAGATTAGCGACGAACGACGCCTGTAAAACCTGTAGCTTTAAATTGCTTGAGCTTCAAAGGTGTTGGTTGATTGGAGGCAACGGAGATTCTAATCTGAAAATCGCTCACTCCGGGAGGAACTTCTTCTATCGAACCTAGACGAGTACGATTCTGCATCACCGGATTATCTTCAGCATCATAAATGCGGCCGAAAATATCGGCATTGACAACGGGTTTGTTAGTGCTATTTTTAGCTTTTCCAGTAATCAGAAAGCAAGTAGCTTCCATCGAACTGCCGCTGGTGACTGTTCCTTCTGCCATTTCTGCTGGACATTCATGATATGAAAGATCGGAGAGTTTAATTTGTGTTATGGCCCAAGCAGGGGGAGTGAATGCTAAACTAAAAATTCCGATTAGGCAAGTTGTGAAAAAAAGGCTGATGGCTCGAAATTTCATAGGTTACAGCGCAACTATATTTTAACTGAGATATTGCACCATTTTCAATAACCCTGTTATGGGCGGGCAAGATGCCCACCCCACAAGAAAATTTAATTTTTGTGGAACAGGCATCTTGCCTGTTCTTGAAAATGGTGCAAGATGTAAGTTTTAATCATCAGCTTAGCGCGAATTAGTTGCAAATTGCTCTTTAGCCTAAGCCTAAATGCTTTCGTAGGGCGTGGCGCATGACATCGACTGGGACTGAATCTGTGTTAAGCCAAATTTTTAAGGCGGCGGCTCCTTGTTGAACTAACATTTCTAGTCCGTCAATGGTTTGCGCTCCCCGAAGCTGGGCATCTTTGAGAAATTGAGTAGGATTTGGGTTGTAAATTAAATCATAGGCGATCGCACCTACTGAAATTCGATCGATCGCACTTGCAGAAATCGGCGATATTTCCCCCTGCGGATACATCCCGACAGGCGTGGTGTTGACTAGCAAATCTGCATGGGAAATTAAGCTTGACAAATTATCCCAAGTATGCACTCGCAAAGATTTGACAGGCATGGGAGAATTGACCCAACTCTGCTGAAATTCTGCTAAGTTTTGCTCGTTGCGCCCCACAACGTGAATCTCCGCACATCCCAATTGAGCGCATCCCGCCACAACCGCTCTCGCCGCGCCGCCATTTCCCAAAATTACTGCTACTTTTTGACTCCAATCGGAACCCCCCCTAGCCCCCCCTTGGTAAGGGGGGGGACAAGATTGGGGGGCTGCCCCTTGGTAAAGGGGGGGACAAGATTGGGCAGTCATATTGCCACTTTCTAAGGCAAATTTCACGTCTTTAGCCCCCCCTTGGTAAGGGGGGGTTGGGGGGGTCTGCAACGGCGCGAGAAAGCCTTCAACGTCAGTATTTGTGCCACACCAACCTTTGTCAGTTAGGTATACGGTATTGACTGCGCCGATCGCACGAGCAATAGGAGAAACCTCCGACAACAGTGGTAAGATGGCTTGTTTGTGGGGAATCGTGATGCTAAATCCCTGAATGCCGATCGCCCCAAAGCCCAAAAGAGCAACTTTTAAATCCTCTGGTTTTACCGGAAACGCTAGGTAAACAAAATCGACTCCCAAATGGGAAATAGCCGCATTGTGCATCGCTGGTGACAGAGAATGTGCGATCGGATCGCCAATTACTCCCAATAGTTTCGTAGTGCCTTTAATCATTTTTATTAGTTGACTGTTGACTGTTGACTGTTAGCTGTTAGCTGTTGACTGTTAGCTGTTAGCTGTTGACTGTTGACTGTTAGCTGTTGACTGTCAACCGTCAACTGTCAACTGTCAACTGTCAACCGTCAACTGTCAACCGTCAACTGTCAACTGTCAACTGTCAACCGTCAACTGTCAACTATCAACTCTTTTGCATCTGCCAAAATTGGATTGATATCAAACCAATAATCATCACCATAACGGTATTCAAACACCCAGAGACTACGCAACAAAATTTGATATTTAGTTTCTCCACTCACAGCTTTGGTTGCCGATACTTGGTTTAGTAATGTCCATTCATCAGGCTCTATCGCTAACGTGAGATGATGACGACGCTGAACGATCACTTTTTCCAAAGTTGCCCTAGACAGTGGCGGTTCTTCTCTCTGGAGGCAACTATAGAGCAGTTGTAGCAAATTGCGGACGTGTCCCCCGCTAACTCGACAAAGGCGATCGAGAGTTTCGGGATTATCAAAAATTTTGCCAATCAAATCATAGCGTGCGATCGGCTCCACCGTTGGGAAAGCACGAGCCAAAACCATTTGCCGCAGCAATTCTACACCCTGGAAGCACTCAGAACCATCGCGGTTCCGCACCGGCACCATTGGTAACACCTTGGGATCTACCCCAAATCGATTGGTCAACTGCCCCAAATCGTTAGAAAAAATTAAGACCAAAGGAATTGTATAAACTACGTGACAATTGAGTCTTGCCAACTGCTCACCCCTATCTACAAACAGATATTCCGGCTGAAGTCGTCCTGTAGGCTTCGTGCACAAATGTATGCGATCGAGATTATCAATAATTACCACCAAACCTTGTTTTCCCAGACGTTTGAGTTCTTTAGTAGCCGGTTCAAGCAACTCCTTATTCAGAGCATCTAAAATTACATTAGTTCGTGGCTCCAAATATTGCCTTAACTCCGATCGCAAATTCGGAGAATCCTTAGCTTTCGCAGTAATTTTACCAATTCCCAAAGCCAAAGAAAACTCTCCATCCGTACTGGCATTTATGCCACCAACACCCGGCAAAGAAGCTTCAGCTTGCAGGTCAATTTGAGTTTGAAAAACATCTGCTACCCCTTTCAGCAAAGCTTTAAAACCAGTCGGTTGCAGCTTGATTTTCATCTTCTCAATGCTTTCGCTCACCTGGCGGGCAACACTCAATAAAATATCAGTGATATCGACATCAGCCATATCTAAGTCTTTGCTAGACTCAAAGTAGACCACGTGAAATCCCTGATGCTCCAATTCAGATTGCAGCCTCAGCAACTCTGTAGATTTACCGCAGCCGATATGGCCAGTGAACAATTGACAAGTAGGCTCATCAGGCGAGAGGCGGCTGATGGTGCGATCCAATTGTTCGACAATTTTGCCACCTCTGACTGAAGAAAATTCAATGTAGTATTGTCTGTCTTCTGGATTTGCTACTGCGAGGGTGTAGCTGGGATTGCAAACTTTATAAAATCTCTGTAAATCTAGTTCCATACCCTGTCCACTCAAAATTATATTATGCCCTTATATCTTATTCGTTTAGCTATTTCAATTACCCGTACAGAGTCCAAGGCAATGCCGTTTCCCTGCTCCAATTAATTGTAGGGAAACGGCGATCCTCGACTTCTTCAAGAAGTCGGGGATCTAACATAGAAGCGTTTGACGTTTAATTAGAGCGAATTACTTATTTTTGAGCAATTCTACCATTTTTTCGCCAACGCCTGCTGCGGAAGCGGGATTTTGGCCTGTCACCAGCCGATCGCACTCAACAACACAAGCCTGAAAACTAGCAACCTTGGTAAAATTAGCCCCGCGCTCAATTAACTTCGCCTCCAGCAAAAACGGCACGATGTCAGTCAATCCCACAGCGGCTTCTTCTTCATTAGTAAAAGCAGCCACAGTCTTATTAGCAACGAGATATTCACCATCAGACAACTTAAGATTAACTAACGCCGCCGGCCCATGACAAACAGCACCCACAACGCCACCTGCTTCATAAATTGCAGCAGCAATCCCCGCAAGTTCTTGATTATCAGCAAAATCCCACATTGTCCCGTGTCCCCCAGCGTAAAAAATAGCCCCATATTCTGCGGGGTCAATTTGTGCGGGATTCAGAGTATTTTCGACTCGCGCCACCTGTTCGGAATCCTCTACAAAAGCCTTATTTAGCGGGTCTTCTAAATCAACCCCAACCATCGGAGCTTTGCCGCCTTTTGGACTGACAAAATCTACAGTTAATCCCGCCTGAGTAAATGCGTCCAAGGGATGCGTCACTTCTGGGAGATAAAAACCCGTTTCTTTACCAGTGTCGCCCAGAGTATCGTGGCTGGTTAAAACAATCAGAACTTTTTTGCTAGTCATAGTCTATTCCTTTTGCGGATATCTTTGTGCCTGTTGTTTTTACTCTAGCAATTCTAGGTATTATAAAGCTTTGGCAGCAAAAGATCCCAGTCCTAACACCAAGGACGGGTTTGTGGCTATCACCTTCGATCGGTTACGGGTTTGTGGCTATCACCTTCGATCGGTTTTTGAACAACTTTTATGTGCTGAGTCCGTCCCAGGAATAGTACAGACCGCTTATCCAAAAGCCAACTGAACACTTAGAACAAATTTAGGTTGGGTCTCGCAAAATGAGCCCCAATCTAGTGAGACCTTATGTTACCAACCGATTTACTAAGTCACCGCCAAAATGGGGAATCGATCATCCCATTACGTCTCAAGATAGATGCTAAAAACCTAGAAGCAGCTACCGAAATTATAAATTGCTTTCAAGAGTCGATCGGCAAAACCCAAGGCGAACTAGACAAACACTTGCAATCACTAGAAGGCGACAGCCCCGACTACCGGGTCAAACGCGGATTTGCTCACCTGCTGAGAGGCGGTTTCAGCACCTTTGAAGTCATCAGTCCCCTAGAACCTTCAGACTTGAGACAGCGGGTTTTTGCCTTGTCTGCGCGATCGACTCCCAGCCATCATTCCACCCAATTAACCCTCGAAACACTAGCACTTGAACTTAGTCAAGAGTTAAATCGAGAAGTTTTAACCAACGAAATCAGTACAGGTTTATACGCAGATTTAAACGAAAACAAAATTTTCACCCAATTCGACGCACCCACAGCAGAAGCACTCTTGCATCGCTACAATCTTTCTCAAGTCCAAGGCATATTTTACCGCGCAAGTCAAGTGCAATTAAACGCCCACCGTAACGATCCAGGAGAATACAAACTCCTATTTCGCTATCTAAAACTATTTCAATTAATGACCTACATCGAAGGCGATGCCGAAATCGGTTTTACCCTCACCATCGACGGGCCGACAAGCTTATTCAAACCCAGCACCCGCTACGGCTTAGCCCTAGCAAAAATGCTGCCCGCACTGCTGCACGTCACCAAATGGAGTATGCACTCAACACTCCAAACAAAAGACCCTTTTACAGGCGTATTAAAAACAGGTAAATTCACCCTAAATTCCGAGTGCGGCTTAGTCAGCCACTATCCACCTGGGAAACCTTATGATAGTATGTTAGAAGCAGCATTTGCTGAAAGATGGAGTTCCACAAAAACCGAGTGGCAATTGGAACGAGAAGTTGATCTAATTCCGATTCCAGGTAGTGTGATGATTCCCGACTTTCGGTTAGTGCATCCCGACGGCCGAGTGTTTTTATTAGAGATAGTTGGTTATTGGCGACCGGAGTATTTGCAAAAGAAATTTGCACAAGTACATAAGTCGGACTGCGATAACTTGATTTTGGCTATTTCCGAACGTCTGAATTTGGAGAAAGCAGGGGTGAAGGTGAAAGACGTGCCAGCAAAAGTCATCTGGTTTAAAGATAAACTATTACCCAAATCAGTCCTGGAAGTTCTGGATGATTAGATCACTCGGCGGTTGAAACCGCGTTTATAAAAAACAAAGATACTCGGCGGTTGAAACCTACACAAAACTCGGCGGTTGAAACCTACACAAAACTCGGCGGTTGAAACCGCGTCTACACAAACAAAGTCCGCCTGCGCGGACTAAGAAATAACAGGGTATACTTAGGTCAGATTTTGTATTATACTAAAATTAGCCCGATCGCCAAATCCTCTCTCACCCCAAAATTGATTGAAAAATGGCAGACACAAATATCGTCGATAAAATCAAAAAGCTGTTAGCCCTCGCCACTTCATCCAATGAAAATGAATCGACTGCGGCGGCCGAAAAAGCTTCTCTCTTACTAGCACAATATAATCTCAGTCTCGCGGATTTAGGCCCCAATCAACAGGAAGAGATTAGTGAAAGCGGAGTCGAAACGACACCCCGCTACGTTACTTGGAAAATGATTTTACTTTCGGGTATTGCCGAAGCTAACGGTTGCAATGCGATGCGAAATACTTATACTGGTACGATGTTTTTGGTGGGAACTTCTACCAACTTGACAGTTTGTACGCACCTTTACGAGTATTTGAGTCATGCGATCGAACGGAGGGCGAAATACCGCAAAGGAAGTGGGCGGGGATTGGCTTATCTCAATGCTTTTCGAGTTGGATGTGCGACGAAATTGAGACAAAGGTTGTTGGAACAAAAAAGTGAGATGGAAGAGTCGGGGATTCCGGGTGTGGGGGATGTGGCGGCTACTCCGGCGATTGTGGTGCGATCGATGTTTGAGAAGAATCAACAGGCGATCGCAAAGTATTTAGAGACTTTAGGTGGTAAAGTTAAAAAGAGAACTGGTTCTCAAATCAGTAGCGAGGCTGGTTTTAACACCGGATATGAAGTAGGCGACCAAATTAGTTTGCATAAGCAAGTCAAACCACAAGGTGATATGAAACAACTCAATGAAAGTCTTTGAGTTTAAACTCAGATATTGCACAATTCTTAATTAGCCTTTTATGAACAGGCAAGATGCCTGTTCCACAAGAAAATAGAGTCTTTGTGGAACGGGCATCTTGCCCGTTGCTGACCACAAGAAAATAGAGTCTTTGTGGAACGGGCATCTTGCCCGTTGCTGACATTGGTGTAAGATCTCAGTTTAAATACACTTACCAATTCAACTTAATACTGTTAATCCCTATGCCATACAGTTCTTTCACCACGATCGGTAAAGTCAAGGAAGCATTTAATCTAACCACTGTAGAATCAGTTCGTTTTTTGCCTAATATTGACCCAATTTCCCCCTCACAAACACTGACTGCCTTTTTAGAAGAAAGCCTACCGTTAGCCTCATCAGCCAGCGAAAAAGCTCGTTCTGAAGGAATTATTTATCCTGTATTGTTAGAAGCCAGACGAATTTTACAGCGACGAGTCAGTTTATTTTCAGGAGAAGACTTCACAGTAGATGAATCAATGGGATTGAACGGAATGTGCGATTTTCTTTTTAGCCGTTCCGAAGAAATTCTAGAAATTGAAGCACCGGCAGTCATTATTGTGGAGGCCAAAAAATCCGATCTCAGAACAGGATTCGGACAATGTATTGCTGAGATGGTGGCAGCACAAAAATTCAATGAGGCTAAGAAAAAGCCGATTCCTATAATTTATGGTTCAGTCACCAATGGCACTCAGTGGCGATTTCTGAAACTAGAAGGACAAATAGTAACAATTGATTTGATTGATTATCCACTGCCTCCTGTCGATCAAATTTTGGGCTTTTTGGTATGGATGGCACGGGAAATTTAGCTGATTTGATTACAAAGAAAAGTTAGCCCGTGGAGAAATTCAATGGTTGGCCGATCGCCACGAACTACCAAATCCTCTAATCATTGCATCTTATGTTAAAAGCAAATCTCACCTTTATCAAACTTTGTTTGAAGTATTTTCTTTGCGGCTGGGGTAAGACCTAGAAACGCCATATCGTCTATGTCACAATAGATTTCAGTATTTCTATCAATGATAAATTCATCGATAGTTTTCTCCCTGATATAGGTTCCATTGAAAGCCTTCTTTATTTCGGATTTATTGGCTTTATTGAGATTAATAGGAAATGGCGTGGCTGTAGGAGTTGGTTTGGGTATAGGCGTGGATGTGGGTGTGGGTATTGGCGGGGGAATAACCTTATCAGATTTGATAAATTGAATGTTTTTAAGTTCCAACTTTCTTTCCAGGAGAGGTGGACAGGAAGGAGCAATCATAAAAGATAAATCTCCCGGTGTCCCATCAGGGGTAAAGGGTTTGAAATTGGCAGCTTCTAACCATTGATTAAACTTTTCTAAATGGCTGCTTAACAGTTCATAGTTTTTAGCTTCGCCAAAGGCTCTAGCAACACAAGTGCCGTTGTGCAGTAATTCCACGTAACAGTCAAAGGCGTGACCTTTAATCTTTTTTGTAGTTAAAAATGCCGATAGAGTGTATGATTTCTGCTTGAGGTAACTTGCCCAGTGTTGTCTACACTTGGATTCTACTAACTGGCGTGAATTGCCTTCAAATTCCTGTTCTGGAGCTTCTTGAAAATATTTTTCATGTATTTCTAATACAGCCCCAGCATAGTGTTGACAAAACTCTCTCAAGGTATTAACAGGATTCAATGTTATATCTTTAATTTCTTCCCATGCTTGAGAAAAATTCTTATATCCCTTATAAGCGCCTTTAATACGCTCATCAATTTTATTTCTAATCAGTTCAAATTCATTGATATAACCCTTATTTAGATTTATCACTGATTCACCTAAAAGACTTTCCATGACAGAATCTTCAGCAATAAAACTTTCTACGTTATTTGATGTACCTACTAAGTATATTAACAAGCGAATCTTCGATCCGAATTTTTCTTTTGCCCTTCTAATTAATTGTTTGAAAAGAAGTCTTGTTTCTTTAATTTGATCGGGAGATGTTACTAAAGCATCTAACTCATCTATGAGGTAAACAAAACTAAAGTTGGGATCAACGGCTGATACTTTAGATACTATAGAAAAGAAAAATTCTTCAAGACTATCCACATTATCAGCAATAGACTTTTTGAATTTTGTGCGAAATAGCATCAAATCTTGAGCGGCATTAAGTTGAGTAACTTCAGTGTCAGATAAATAATCCCTCAAAACTTTTCTAGCTACATTTTTAACTGAATCCAATAATTCTTTATTGTGTGACAACTCATAAAATGTATGAGCTAGGATGTGGGAGTACAATTCTTTCTTAAAACCCTTACCAATAAATTCATCAAACACAGAGAGTTGGAACTCAACAACTACAGAGTGCTTCTGATAGGCTGGTTTAGTTTTAGCTAATTCATGGAGGTAAGTTAATAGAGAGGTTTTACCACTACCAACTAGGGCTGCAACGAATCTAAATGTAAAGTAGCCGTCATCAAATGTATGACGAAGATCGTCCTTAAGAAGCTCAGTTAGGTTAGATATTTGCCGCCCCGACAAACTTTTGGCTGTAGATCCTTCACCTTCTGACCCTGGAAGCCTAACAACGCGATCTATTCTAATATCATCAACAAATCCTGCGCTTGAATTTACTTGGTGAAGGAAGTCTCTTATATACCTTTTTTTTCCTGCATCTTCTGTCATAGCTTACTCTACCCACTGAATAAGTTCATCTTCTTTTTCGATAACTGCAAAAACTTTGCCAGTTGATTTAAGCAAAGCAAAGTTTTTATTCAAATTTGATTGAGATATATCGTTCTGTTCCAAAAATTTATGACAAATTTCTCGGCTGCGAATAGCAACTACTCCCCTTAACTCTTGACGCTTTCTTTCTTCAAAATAAAGAGCCTTAAACTTTTCTACAAATTTCTCAAAGTCCATCTCTTTACCACCATCGGAAGTCTGAGAATCCGCAACTCCGACTTGACAGTAACGCCAAAGAGTATTTATAAGTTTCGCTCCTTTTGCTGAATCAAACTCATACTTACTGGTTTGCAGATTAGTAGCTAGAACTTTCTTACCTTGCTCTGTCACGAAAAGCTGACCTTTTTTAGGAGATTCGAGCAATTGCTTCTGACACAAAATATCACAGATAGCATTCGCATCCTTCTGGTATCCTTTAGATAAATGCTGTTTCACATCGCCTTTAGTCGCCTTACTCTGTTTTGAGTAGGCTACTGCGTACAGCAAGTAAAGCAGTTGTTCGGTAGAAAGCTCGATCATAAGTTCCTCTTGTCCACTGGTACTGGGCTGAAAGTGGATGCTACTTTAGAGAATACCACGCCTGATACTCCTAAAGCAGTCATATTGATTACTTAATGCTTGGGGACTTGACAAGTGAGAGCGGACAATCGGCAAAGGTTGAGTCTGTAAGCTACAGTTAAATTTTACTAGAAGCGATCGCACTCAATCAATCAACTCTGCTTCTTCAAAAATTAGTCGAGTCGTCAACTCCAAACCGGGCAACAACTCATCCACAATCGGCATATTATCTGTATAAATTTGACTAGAACCATCGGGGAAAAAACTTTTAATTAAGATAGCCTCTGGATCGATAACCCAAACTCGCGGAACACCCGCAGCCAAATAATCTTTCGCCTTCTCTTCAAATTCCTTCATCGTTTGATCCGGCGATATAATCTCAATCACCAATTCAGGAATTGCAGGACAAGCTTCATTCCGTCGCCAAATTTTCGGTAAACGTTCATAAGAAATGTAGGTTAAATCTGGAACAGGTGCCCAATCTTTACCCTGACGTTTTAACAAAACTGCCCATTCTGGCAACACTCGCCCCCGTCCTTTACACCATGCACGAATTAGGCTACACAAAGCAAACTGTAAAGTCGAATGGAAAAATTTGGGAGACATTTTAGGAACTGCTTGACCATCTACCAATTCATAATACACGTCTCCGTCGGGCAAAGCTAGAAAATCTTCTAAAGTGAGTTTGGTTCCGATGCCTATCATGACTCTTAGCCCTCTCGATAATTAATTGATATATTTATTGTATCCCTATTTATTTACTTGTCATTATACCAAAGCGATCGCACTTTCTGAACCCTTCACCACCAACTCCCTGAAAAACCGCTATAATGGGATACGGTGCAAAATGTGAACAACCAACAACCAAACATTATGTTCTTAGTAACCGGAGCAACAGGCGCACTCGGCCGCCGCATAGTACGAGAAATTAGACAGCAAGAAAAACCCGTCCGCGCATTTGTTCGCCTCGCATCCCGCTACTCAGAACTAGAAAACCGAGGCGCAGAAATTTTCATCGGCGACTTGAAACAAGATAAGGATATTAAAAAAGCCTGCCAAGGAGTGAAATGCGTCATCAGCACCCACGGCACTGGTGGCGACGTTCAAGCCGTACACTACCGTGCTAACATAGAATTGATCGACTGCGCCAAGGAAGCCGGAGTTGAGCATTTTGTATTTATTTCGGTACTGGGAGTCGATCGCGGATACGAAGATTCCGCAGTATTCAAAGCCAAGCGTGAAGTCGAAAAATACCTGCAAAACAGCGGATTGAATTATACCATCTTGCGGCCAGCAGGTTTTGCTTCCAGCTTATTACCGTCAGCAGAAAGGTTTCGAGAAACCGGACTTTACCTGCTGATTGGCGACGGCAAAAACCGCACCTCTGTTGTCAGTACCGATGACTTAGCTCATATTGCTGTAGACTCGCCAACCGTTGAAGGGGCGCGCAACCAAATTCTGCCAGTCGGTGGCCCGGATGTGCTGACAAGAGACGACATTGCCCGCATTTTTGGACGTTTATTCGATCGCGAACCTATAGTCATTAGCCCGCCCCTGGTTGTGTTTGATGGATTGCGAAATGCTTTGGGTTTATTAAATCCTCAAGCTCAAAAAGACTTAGGAACTTTACGGGTATTGCTGGGTAACGAGTTTTTTTGTACTCCCGAAGAAGTGCAAAGGTTGGAATCAATCTACGACATGAGAATGGAATCCTTAGAAAGCTTTTTACGGCGCAACTTGAGCCTTTAAAAGGCTACTTACAGCAGATTGCAAGTAGTGAGCTACATAGCTCTTGTAGGGACACGGCACTGCCCATTGGTGTCAACTTAAGCCTGAAAGCCCTGAGAAATCTGGTTTTTACCTGAGTCTAGATCCCCCTAAATCCCCCTTAAGAAGGGGGACTTTGAGAAGA
>NZ_NXIB02000099.1 GCF_002412335.2 Tychonema bourrellyi FEM_GT703 | reverse complement strand
GCCCCATGCCCCATGCCCCATTACCATTAGCCATTTATACTGTTAATATATTAAGTTGTTAACTTCTACTTATTGATACGATAGGGTAAATGAGCAATCCAACCCACCTCGCCCCCGATTCCACAATCGGACATCTGCCATCTCACAACTTCCAAGTGAGTGCTAAAACTCCGGGACAAGTAGTGGCCCAAAAGTTTGGGCAAGAACCAGATCTGCCAGGAGTCATTATTATTCACAACTCCCAGGCGATCGGCATGATTTCCCGTGTCAAGTTTCAAGAGCAAATGAATCTTCCCGATCGCGTAGAACTTTATTGGGATAATCCGATTCGATTGCTGTTAGACTATATTAGGATTCCGCCTTTCTTACTGTCAGAAAAATGGAGAATTGACGATGCCGTGCAAGCAGTTCTCAATAGGCAGAAAGACCTGATATACGAACCAATTATTATCGAGATGGAAAGCCAAGATTTCCGAATTTTGGATATCCATACTTTGCTGATAGCTCAGTCTAATAGTCTAATCCAAGCTAACAAAAATATTCAAAGATATCGAGCCGAACGACAAAAGTATATCGCCAAAATCAAACAAGAGCAAGCCAAAGTTCAAGAATACAATCAGTTGTTAGAATCAAGGAAGCGCCAAGCCGAAAAGTCTCATCATATTCTTAGTCCTCAGCAAACTGCACTGGCAAAACAAGCTCAAGAAATTACTCAACAAAATCAGCAATTTTTGAAGATTGCTAAGCTAATTTCTGCGGAAGGTCGCCTCGCATTTCAGGCCACTTTTCAGGGCGCTAATTCTATTTGTAATAATACAGATAAAATTTTGGGTGTTGGCAAAGCTATAGCCAACGATTTAGAAACGGTTAACCGCACTTCCAGAACGATCGGGGAAGCGATCGAACAAGTGAGGCATTTAGCAGTACAGGTCGCCGTAGTTACCAATCAAATGGGAAATAAACCAAATGGCTTGAGTCAAGTGAGTCTGGAGATTGCCAGACTTGCAAGTAAAACTTTTGAATTGGGGACTCAAATCGAGCAAATTGCTAGCCGATTTAAACTTCGGGTTCATGCACTAACAGAGGCAGCAAGAGCTGGTGCTAATGTGGCTAAATCCGTTACAGAAAAAATCGAGCGGGCGGAAATGGCACTGTTAGAGTTGGAGGACTTAATAGCTGAAAAAGATGTAACTGTAACGTCAGAATTTAAAGATTATTCGAGTGTGAATGAAGGTTCCCCCTCTCGTTCTCTGGCTCAAGAAATCAACCAGGCAGAAGTAGCGGTTTCCGAGTTGGAACACATTGTTAAACAGCAAGATTCATCGCAATATTTGATTCAAACAATTCAAGATGCACTGAAGCACAAAAAAGGATGAAATATAGCCCTGCTAGGGACACGGCCCCTATGCCCCATGCCCTATGCCCTATGCCCTATGCCCTATGCCCTATGCCCGACAACCTCATCTTTCTGATAAATGCTATACATCTAACTTTACTACCCTGAATTGAGAATGGAAAATTATGAAAGTCCTGATAGTAGAAGATGACAAACTTACTGTCAATTTGCTGGCACGATCGCTGGATGCTCACAATTATACCTTCAACACGGCAGGAGACGGTGAAACAGCCTTGCAATTGGCACAGACCTACGATTACGACCTGATTCTTTTAGATGTGATGATTCCTAAACTGGACGGGATTAGTGTGTGTCGGCAGTTGCGGGCGTGTGGCTACCAAATGCCGATTTTATTGCTAACAGCCTTAGACAGTAGTGTAGATCGAGTTAAAGGTTTAGAAGCTGGTGCAGATGATTATGTAGTCAAACCCTTTAATCTCCCGGAATTGATCGCTCGAATTCGGGCGCTGCTGCGTCGGGGGAAAACAAACTTGTTGAGTCCAAATTTGACGTGGGAAAAACTGCAAGTTAACCTGGATATTGCGGAAGTAACTTATGAAGAAAAAGTGCTGCACTTGACTCCAAAAGAGTACAATTTGCTAGAACTTTTTCTCAGAAATCCCCGGCGCATATTCAGTCGTAGTGCCATACTCGATCGCATTTGGTCTGCGGGGGAGTTTCCTCAAGAAGAAGCTGTTACTGCTCACATCAAGGGTTTGCGACAAAAGCTGAAAGCAGCCGGGATGATTGTGGATTTAGTAGAAACGGTGTATGGGTTGGGCTATCGGCTGAAAAGTCTGCCGGAAGAGTTCGATCGACCAACGGCAGAAAGTGCCAACAGTCAAGAGATTTTATCTGCCAAAGCCAGGGGGGTGATTGATGAACTTAACACAAATTCCCATCAGGCTAAAGTCTTGGCTGTGGTTGCTGAAATTCGGGCAAATTTCCAAGCAAGTTTTGCGGCAAAGGTAGAGATATTCGATCGCGCGATCGCTAAATTGAACACCGGAACCTTAGATAATGAAATGCGACAGCAAGCTCAGTCTCAAGCTCACAAATTAGTCGGTTCTTTGGGGACTTTGGGGATACCGAAAGGTTCGGAAATAGCGCGAAAGCTCGAAAACTTATTTAAGACTGAAAACATTTCTAAACCAGGGGCATATTGGCAAATTGAGGAATTAGTTAATTTGCTAAAACGTAGCTTTGATTTACCGACAACAGAGCCTGAAAGTGATCCTGTTGTGGTTTCCGGGAATCGCCAAATGCTAATAATTGATGATGATGTTTTGCAGATCGATCGCCTCAAAACAGAAGCATCAGCTTGGAAATTTCATATAGAAGTAGCAAATTCCCCGCAAGCAGCAAAAATTGCGCTCTCTCAACACCCTCCCGACGCCATTTTGCTAGACTTAAACTTTTCGAGAACCCAGGAAAACGGAATCCCCCTCCTAGCCGAACTCCTCCGTCAAAAACCGGAAATTCCCGTCATGGTTTTTAGCGAGTACAACCAATTGAGCGATCGCATAGAAGTAGCGCGTTTGGGAGCTTCTGGCTTTTTACACAAATCCATCCCTCCAGCAGATATACTCAAAGCAGTCGATCGCATTCTCGACCAAACTAGCCCAGCAGAAGCTAAGGTGATGGTGGTTGATGACGACGTAGATCTATTAGCTGCAATGACAATTATTCTGCAACCTTGGGGATTCCAACTAACCACACTAGATGAGCCAGAAAGATTCTGGGAGGTGCTAGAGACTACGTGTCCCGATTTACTGATTTTAGATGTAGAGATGCCCGGTTACAGCGGTATCGAACTGTGTTTAGCAGTACGCAACGACTTGCGTTGGAGCAGGCTTCCGGTGCTATTTTTAACCGCTCATTCCGAGTCGGAAATAGTACGCCAAATGTTTGTCGCAGGTGCTGATGATTACGTGAACAAGCCTATCGTAGAACCGGAATTAATTGCTCGGATTCTCAATCGTTTAGAGCGGATCAAACTTAGGTACAAGCTGGCACTGACACAACACTAATTTATAGCGTATGGGTGGTAAGCTGTTGTGCATTTAAATTGTATATTTCGAGCCGCAATCAAAAATCCTCTCCCCCTCTCCCTCTCTAATACCATAGGCAATCTAGATGCAACACAGCTTAGCAGTCGCCTGTCAATGCTGAATCATACTACGACAAAAATGATTTTCTTCATAATTTCTTCAGATTCTTCAGATAATGTTCAATCCAAGGTCTTCAATTGAATATCGATCGCAGATAAAATGTAGATTCTGTAGGTTGGGTAGCCCGTCGAAGGGCTACCCAACCTACAGAAGTGGATTAAGAAATAAGACAGAGTATTAGTTAATTAGTGTTTCGGAAGTGCGAAAATGGATAAAACTCTGGTCAATCTTACTTTAGCCGTAGTTACAGAGGAAGTGGAAAATATCTTGGATGCTTATCCCAGATATCCTTACCAAGAAGCTTTTTCACCCTCTGGCTTGCGACAGGATTTGATTGCTTACGTGCTCAGTCGTATTCCCAATACCTATGCTGCGATCGCACCCTCCGATCCTCTCTCAAATAATAGCGTTCAGATTCGCTGTTCTTCCGAGCAGTTGCTGCACATCGAAAACTTAATTCATACAGGGATTAGCGATGTGCTGCACAACTATGACAAGATAGACTATCACATTCCTGAAAGCTTTAATTTTGGGGCGACAGTTGCGAATTTGTTTTGATAAGTCTTCAGGAGTATTGAGAAAAGGGGATTGAGAATGGAAAATGGTAATTAGTCACTTATATTAACTTTTATGACGAAAAAGTATTTTGTAGTCACAATTACATTTAGTTACAAGAAGTTGAATTACAATTTGCCAACTTCTGTTTCTAATAAGTGGTGTGAGTGTTATGACAAAGAATACAGATTCGTTTCAAGCTTTGTGGCTGTCTTTATTGATTTCTGGTGTTGCATTGCCTTTGAGTCCGATCGCGACAATTGCTCAAGTTCAGGATAACTCAACTTCAGAAGTTGCGATCGAAAGTAGCCCGGTCAATGGGAGTCCCTCAGACGAAACTCTCAGAGCGGTTGAGGTTGAACCATCGCAGCTACCAGAAATAGATACAGCAGAGACCGTAACAACAGAGCCCAAAATAATGGGGACAATCCGTAAATTGCCCCCAAAAGAGTTAGAAACTGCCAACATTCCTCAGCCTCAAAAAGTTGCTGAAGTTAGCACAGTTGCTGATATTAACAGCGAGATTAATACCGCTGACAACCTCAGTATACAACAAGAAGCAGCGCAAGTCACATCTGTTTCCCAACTCTCCGACGTGCGGCCAACAGACTGGGCATTTCAAGCCTTACAATCCTTAGTAGAAAGATACGGCTGCATTGCGGGATATCCCGACGGCACATTCCGTGGTAATCGAGCCATGACTCGCTACGAATTCGCCGCTGGATTAAACGCCTGCTTAGACCAAATCACTAAACAAATTAGTGTATCAACAGCCAATTTAGTCAAGAAAGAAGATTTACTTGCTCTGCAAAAGTTACAAGAACAATTTGCAGTAGAATTAGCTACATTACGAGGGCGAGTCGATGCTTTAGAAGCTCGTACTTCTGAACTAGAAGCTAACCAATTTTCTACTACCACTAAACTCAGTGGCTTTGCTTGGTTCAACATGACAGGAGCTTTTGCAAACGATAAAGTCAGAGTTGAAGCCACAGATAGAAATGCTGTTCCAGTCGCTCGAACTGGCGGACGAGATCCTGTCACCAACAGACCGATCGTCCAGAAAGTTGACAACCCAGAAATTACTTTCAGCCAGTTAGTTTGGTTGACTCTCAATACTTCTTTTACAGGCAAAGATCAGTTAATTACACAATTAGCTGTAGGGAATGGCAATTCACCAGCAAATCAATTTACTTCGGCGGGTTTGTTCAATACATTTGGCACTCCGTTTCTCGATCAAACTGCGGGGAATAATCCGAATGAAGTGGTTCTGCGCGAACTTTCTTATCGGTTCCCGGTTACTAACAGCTTGCAAGTAGTAGTCGGGCCCAGAATTAATTTCTATCGGTACTTTGACAACAATAACTTTAACTTTTTCGTAGATGGTGCGAGCAGCTTTAATTCAAACAACAGCACGTTGTTAACTGCTACCAAACGCGGTGCCGGTGCTTTGGCTTTGTGGGAACTGAGCCCCCAATTTAAACTGCGTTTGGGTTATTTGGGCGAGAGTATGGAATTTTTGCCCTCTTCGGTGTTTAATTCAGCTTCTAATCCGTCTCAAGGCTTGTTTAATGCGACGAATACGAGTACAGTTGAGTTAACCTTTAGTCCGAGCGATCGGGCAAATTTGCGTTTTCTCTACTCTCGTTCCAACATTCGGCAAATTGGCGGACTAATTGGTGCCCCTGTTGGTAAGCCGATTAACGGTTTGGCAGATGACGGTTTCGGTGGCAAAGTTGGTGATGCTACTGCGAATACTTTTAGTTTCAATTTCGATTGGTCACTAACTCGCCGTTTCGGTCTTTTCGGCCGCTATGGCTACGGTGAAACCAATATATTTCCCCGCACGAATCGACCTGATGGCACGATTAAAACTCAATCTTATCAGTTAGGAGTAGCGTTTCCTGATTTAATCAAAAAAGGGGCTTTGTTTACGGTGTCATTTTTAGTACCGTTCGACGTTACAGGCGGCCGCAGATTTCTGGTTTCTGGGGGAGGAAATGGTGGTACTCAGTACGAGGTTGAGGCAAATTATTATTTGCCAGTTACGGACAATATTTCGATAGTGCCAGCATTTTATGTAATTGGTAATGCCAATAATTTTGACAATAATCCGACTATTTTCGTGGGGAATTTGCGGACGCAGTTTAGTTTTTAATCTAACTCGTGTTCTGGAATAATATCAATTCCGGTTGCACCGGAATGATGTTGACGGTTGACTGTTGACTGTTGGCGGTTAACCGTCAACAGTCAACAGTCAACTGAATCTATCAACTGCATTGGTAATTGCTGTTTTTCTGTTGACAAATGCTCAACTTGTTCTTTAAGTATTCGTAGCTGTTCATTCAGCACACGAATTTCTCTATCTTGCTGCTGAATCTTTTCCTCTGCTTCAGTGATAGTCCGCTCTCTCTCTAAGATTAACTCATCTCTGGCTTCTAATTCCAAAGCATTCATGGCGGCTTTAATTACATTATAAAAATGTGATTTACTGACATCAACTTTTTTAGCATTCTGACGAGTCTTTCCCAAAATTCCCATTTTTGAGCCTTGCTTAACTGCTAATACAAAGCCTTGATGATTTTTAATTTTCAATTCTTGCGTAAAATTAACTTGAACTAAACTGCAAGTATATCTATAACGGTCATAATAAAACTCTGCTTTCATGAAAAAGCACCCCTTTTTTGATATGTCAAGTCCCGGACTATCCTAGCACAAAATATGCACAATCAACAAAAAAAGTATTAAACTGGCGATCGATCAAAACAAAACTCAATCATCAACAAGATCTTCCGGCAACTCTATCACACCCGCAATCAACTTCCAACAAGGGTCATCACCCTCCCAATCATCAGGCCGCCAAGGCATACTCAAACTCACTGTTACCAAACAAGCTTTTTGGGGCAGATATCCCAATTCTAACTTTCTAATAAACACTGGATCGGTAATTGTTGCGGTCAATCTTTGGTTATGGTTGGTGACAATAGATCCTTCCCATTTATTACCACCTTCAAATCTTTGGATTAGCTTTTTTACCGTAATTTTTACTGCTTTGACTAATTGCAAAGTTAGGCGATCGCCTTTTGGCAAAGACTGCATATACTCCACCGTAACATATCGCAAATCGTTGTGCAAAATATATGCTTGACTGTTGCAATATTTCAACAAATATGCTGGCGGAACTTTCCCAACTTGTCGCCATTTTCCCGGTAAAATAGACAGATTTTCAGACTCAAAACCAAAGTCCGGCCCAGTCTTCGCCAGAGGAATGTCTAGAACATCCAATAATGCAGGTTCAAGTCTATTTATTTGCCGCATTTCTTTAGGAATTTGGCCATCTGGTAAGTCGGAAATTGGGCGCACCCACTTACCTTGAAGTTCATTAATTCCGGCGATGCACCTTTCTCCCCGTTTCCAGGAATTAGCGAGACAAATTATCCGAGTCATTCGATTTTAGATTTTAGATTTTAGATTGTAGATTAGTGGTAGGGTGCGTCAGACGAAGTTCTAGGGCGATGATTGAAAATCTCCGATCTGACGCACCTTACTAAATATCAAAGATGATTAATCTTGACATTTTTCCACTTATCACTGAGATATTCAGCGACTAAACGACGGTGACAATTATGAGGTTTGGGTTCGCTACAAAGCAGACACGAACAGTCTATCAGATCTGATGAAACCTTGTGTTCAATTTTGCGATCGCGCATTAAGCCCAAAAACTGCTGTTCATAAACATCCCAATCTCCCTTTTTCTTTTTATAATCATCCAAAATATCTTGAGTCGGCGCTAAATCCAGCACATGAACATACTCAATATTACCAATGGTTCGCAGAAAATATTCTAAATCTTTCCGCTTAGCAAAACCTGCTAACTGTGATACATTATTTAGTCTCGTATCGATCACCCTGCGGACTCCCGCTTGTATCAAAGTCCCAAAAAACTCCTCAGCACTTTTTTGAGTAAAACCAATTGTAAATAAATTAATTGCCTTCTTTTGTGACATAAGCGATTTCCAATCCGTGACGATAATAAGCTGATTCTAAATCAATGATTTCAGTTTTCACAGGCTCTAATTCAAACAAACTTAATTGAATTGGTTCATCACTTTTTTTTCCTTTGTTAAACTTGTGTATAAGTCTCGTTTCTAAATCATGGTGCGATTCTAAATTACCATCCGACAGAATATGATTGATTTCTACATTAAAATCTTTCAATTTGTGGCAAACTAAAATAGTTCGATGACAAGTTATCGGGTCTTTTTCTGCACACATTAGACTAATTTTATAACTAGCTGCACCTTTGAGCAAGCGCTGAATTCCTTCGGAGAATAGAGGAGTTGCCGCGATGCGTTGGTACAAAGCTTTACCGCTAAGATCGTAACAGCTTAAATCTTCCGGTCTCGCGCCCAACTCTTTACCTAAAAAAACATATTGAATACCGACACTAGACAGAGAAGCTTTAATTTCGGATTGATTGAAATGGGGTAAATAACGACTAAAAGGGTGGGATCGTACATCTGCCACTGCTGTAATTTGATGTTTTTGTAGCAGCAAAACAAACGCTTCAATACTCAGATTTGAGTGACCGATCGTAAATAATTCCATTGCTTTTATTTTGATATTCAGTCCGCATCGGCGGACTAAAGTTTGTCTAGCCAAATCGTTTTAAACTGTGGGTTTATTCACCAACTTTTGAATCAAAAGTTGTAAAGCAAGCGCCATCAAACCCACAGCCGCAAAAGCAAACACACCTCCACCCAAAGCGACAATTCCCATTACCAAAGTTCGCACGGCCGCCCCAATATTAATCACTGTCAGGTTGTCGGAATGAATTGGTTTGTTGGCAAAAGTTTGTGCGATCGACAAAGTAAGCGCATACAAAGCCGCTGCAAAACCTCCCGCCATTAACGAACCAGTCACACAACGCAATACCGTTGGTGGCTGAGGTGATGTTGGGGAACTATTTTCAGCAGAATTGGGAGTTTGAGAAGTGGAATTGGGATTGGTTAAATCAGCCATTTAGATTTTAGATGTTAGATTTTAGATTTTGGATTTCGGGTTGATTGACCCAAAATAAAATCTGTGTTTTGCTCTATTTTACCAGTTTTTCAAGCTGATTAGACTTCTGGCAAAATTAGATTGGTTTGCATCGATGCGGATCGATCGCCAATTTGAGCTAATTTCCATCCGAAACAATCCGAATCCCAGTGTTGCTAAACTTTGTTACCCAAAAATCTAAATCTGGAGAGGCGATCGCACTTTTCACCCGTTCCTGAACCTCCTCCGCCCTTTCTTGAGACTCCGCCAACGCAAACACCGTGGGCCCGGAACCGGACATCATCGTTCCCAAAACCCCCGCCGAATCAAAAGCCTCGCGCAACTGTAACACTTGCGGGTAGACAGGTAGCGCCACTTTCTCCAAATCATTGTGTAGCAATTGACCAATTTTCGATCGATCTTTTTGGGCGATCGCCCCCACCATCGGGCCCGAATGCAGCCGTTCCCGGCGACAATCCAAATCCTCCGGCGCACAATAGGAACTACTGAACTGCTGGCGATAAGTTTGATACGACCAAGCCGTAGAAATACTGAGATTCCGAAACTTCGCCAACACCACATACAAAGGCCCACAATCCGGCATTGGCGAGAGTTGATCCCCGCGACCAGTAGCCAAAGCCGTACCTCCAGCAATGCAAAAAGGCACATCAGAACCCAAGGTGCCCCCCAACTCTTGTAACTCCGACTGAGTGAGTCCCAATTGCCACAACAAATCCATCCCCACTAAAACCGCCGCCGCATTGGCCGAACCGCCAGCGAGTCCCGCCGCCACCGGAATTTGCTTATGAATGGCAATTTCGACACCGCCGTATTTCGCCAAAGCGTCGGGGAATTGCTTTGCCAACAAATCTGCTGCTCGGTACGCTAAATTATTCTTATCAGGAGGGACTTGGGGATGATCGCAGCGCACGCGAATGGTGTCTGTACCGATCGCCCGTAAGTCAATGCGATCGACTAAATCTATACTTTGAAGTACCATCGCCAGTTCGTGATATCCGTCGAGGCGATCGCCTATTATTTCTAAATAGAGATTGATTTTTGCTGAAGCTAGTAGAGAATATGAACGCATAGGTAATTAAGCCACGGGTGAAATAAACCCCTGGTTGAAATTAATTGACACCAGTCAAAGTCCATTTTCTCATAACTCAACAGAATTTATCAATAAAATTCTAATTAGCGTTATCGGAGTATTCCCAAATCAAAAATAATAATCGCAATTTTAATTATGAACGGCATCATCTACAATCGACTGACTAGAGATCATATGATTACTCAAATTCACCCATTGCTCCACGCTTAAATCTTCGGCACGAGATTCAGGATTTATCTGTAACTCTTCTAACAATTCAACGAATTTATCTAAATCCACAGTAGCTTTCAAATTATTTCGGAGCATCTTGCGCTTGCTACCAAATCCCAACTTAACTAAACTCTCCAAATGACGCGGATTAACAGCAGGAGTTTCTATCAATCTCGGAAGCAGCCTCACCACTGCCGAATCGACTTTTGGTGGCGGCACAAAGTCTTTAGAAGGGACATCGCAAATTAACTCGCATTCTGCTAAATATTGTACCCGCACCGACAGCGCACCAAAGGCTCTTGAACCCGGTTTTGCATAAAGTCTTTCCGCGACTTCTTTCTGCACTAACAGCACGATCGAATCGAAGGGTTTAGCAGCAGGAACAGATATGGTTCCCAGCAGTTTTTGGAGGATCGGACCAGTAATATTATAAGGAATATTGGCAACAACTTTATTGGGATTTTGGAATTTGGTAAAAACCACGAGTTGGCTGTCTAAATCCATTTCCAGTATGTCGCCTTGGAGTAGCAAAAAGTTGTCGGCTTTACCCAGTTGCTTAGCTAGCCGTTGGCACAAATCTCGATCGATTTCCACTGCCACAACAGACTCAGCCTCAGCCAGCAAGCGCCGAGTCAGAATCCCTGTACCTGGGCCGATTTCCAGGACGCGCGAACCTGACAAATTCGCCGCTTTGACAATTTTATCTAAGGCTTTCTCACTTTTGAGCCAATGTTGAGCAAATTGTTTTCGGGGGGTGGGCGATCGCATTTTTGGAAATCTTGACAAATTTAGTCTACAATTATATCACAAACCCAGAGCTTTTGCACCTATGCAGTCCTGTTGATTTTTGTTGAGATGTCTTGAATCAAGGAAAACAAATATGCAAGCTCAAATATAAACTCGAAAAAATCAAGTTATTTATTTACAATTACCAATTCCCTTGATTAACTACAAGACAGTCATAGATCCACAAATAGCTATTTTTTGATTCTTCCTGACATCCGTTACATCCGTTACAAAATTC
Organism: Tychonema bourrellyi FEM_GT703; assembly: GCF_002412335.2. Classification (GTDB taxonomy): domain Bacteria; phylum Cyanobacteriota; class Cyanobacteriia; order Cyanobacteriales; family Microcoleaceae; genus Microcoleus; species Microcoleus bourrellyi. The sequence goes on along the minus strand of NZ_NXIB02000099.1, from coordinate 2,951 downwards.
GTTGCCGAACTTCTTCTTGGCTTGAGCAGCGACCACAAACATCATTTTTACTCAGCAGAACTTGACGAACTCATATCGGAATTAATATTACCCACAGTTAGGACACTCCAAAAGCCCATTGGTGTCAACTTAAGGCCAAACCCTGTCACAGACTACTGTTTGACGATTAAGGCCAGATCCCCCCTAACCAAGAGGGCGGGCACGGGGGCACCGCCCCTACATTCGGGGGGGACAGGAGTCCGATCTTTCGTCCCCCTTCTTAAGGGGGATTTAGGGGGATCTATACTCAGGTAAAAGCGAGATTTATCAAGGTTTTTAGCCTTAAGTTGACACCAATGGGCTTTTGGAGTGTCCCTACGGGGATCTATGGATAGGCGAGTGTAATTTATAAAAGTGGAATCTGCTGTATAACCAGAACACGATCGCCCTTAGCACAATTAAAATAATCTTATAAACAGAGCGATCAGGAGAAAAAGCTATCCACACTATCTACGGCAATCTTCAAGGTTTAAAGTCCAGCCAGCTTAAGCAAATTGAAAAGCTTTACGACCAAAGACTTCCAGGCGATCGACTCACCACGACCGAATTTGCCCAGCGCCTCGCGGCCATCAGCAGCGAAATTGACAAACCCCTCAGCACCTACATCAACCGTCGCGGACAAGTAATTCGCGTCGGTATCGGGACTCCCCGCCAAACCCAGATTCCGCCCCTAGAATTGCCCCGCTACGGCGGAGGTCGTCTCAGCGGTATTCGCTGCATCGCTACCCACCTGAAGCCAGAAATACCCAGCGAATCAGCCCTGACTGCAATGGCAATTCAGCGGCTGGATGCCCTAGTTTTGTTGACTGTGACAGGGATGGGATTTCAACGCCGAGGTGGGGGTGCGACTGGTTACATCCAAGAAACCTATTTAGCTCATCTGATACCTCAAAAAGAGCAAGGAAATTTTGACTTCTCAGTTTTGACTTCTCAGTTAGAAGAAGAAGAAGGTTCAACTCCCGAAGCAAAACCTTCAATTCAAAACTCACAAATCAAAACTCAAAACTTTCCCTGGAGAGTGTCTGAACCTCTGAGTTTGGATGACCTCGCCGACCAAGACTTTCTGGATTTAGTTGAAGGACTCGAAGCAGAGTTTGAAGAGGAGTTTGTCGCCAGACAGGTTGATGCAGACCAAGACAAAGTGCTGCTAGTAGGGGTAATGACTCAGCAGATGACTCTGCTGGATTTTGAGGACGGACTCGCCGAAATCACGCGGCTGGTTGACAGCGCTGGCGGTCAGGTATTGCAAACAGTGCGCCAAAAGCGATCGCGCCCCCACCCCCAAACAGTCGTAGGTGAAGGCAAAGTTCAGGAAATTGCTCTGACGGCTCAGACGATTAGCGCTAACCTGGTGGTATTCGATCGCGATCTTTCCTCCGCACAAATACGCAACTTGGAAACGATGCTCGGTATTCGCGTAGTCGATCGCACAGAAGTAATTCTCGACATTTTTGCCCAAAGAGCGCGATCGAGCGAGGGTAAATTGCAAGTCGAACTGGCTCAGTTACAATACACTCTACCCAGGCTCAGAGGTCGCGGTCAAACGATGTCGAGACAAGGCGGCGGCATTGGGACTAGAGGCCCTGGGGAAACTAAACTCGAAACAGAACGGCGGACGATCGCCAAACGTATTGCTAGATTGCAGCAAGAAGTCAATCAACTATTGGCCCACCGTTTTCGGCTGCGGCAGAATCGCCACCATCACGAAGTACCTTCGATCGCGATCGTCGGCTACACCAACGCCGGCAAATCCACTCTACTCAACCTGCTCACCAATTCCGAAGTCTACGCCGCCGACCAGTTATTTGCTACCCTCGACCCAACCACCCGACGGTTAACGATTCCCGGTACTGTCCCGGATGAGCCCTTGTCGATCGTCCTGACAGATACAGTCGGCTTTATTCGCGAACTTCCCCCCGCCTTGATCGATGCTTTTCGGGCTACCCTCGAAGAAGTGACTGATGCTGATGCTTTGCTGCACGTTGTCGATCTCTCCCATCCCGCGTGGCAAAGTCAAATTCGATCGGTGATGAATATATTGGCAGATATGCCCGTAACGCCCGGCCCGGCGATTGTCGCTTTTAACAAAATTGACTCAGTAGATGGAGAAACTCTGGCGATCGCCAGGGAAGAGTTTCCTCAAGCCGTATTTATTTCCGCGGCCAAAGGTCTGGGAATGGAAACTTTACGCCACAGATTGGGTCAACTCATTGAATACGCCATTAGTTCTCGGTAAATACTTAATAAATATGGCTTGTAATTGGTAAGTAGTTGACAACCATCAAAATACTTACAGATGACTGTAATGGCTGTTTGTAAAGAAGTTGCCAAAAAAAGATGTGACACCAAGCGGCGTAAATCACAAATTTTTCACAAATGTGAAATAGAATAAAGTTAATCAAGTGCTTGGGCGATCGGCTCAAGCACTAAAGTACATTTTACAAGCGTCCGCCAGAGCCAACATCAAGTTATTGTTATAGATTCAAAACCTTTGTCCTGGCAGTGTTCATCTTTAACACTGTTCTTATCATCCGATTTTACCACTCTTTAACTAAATAAAATAGTTATGTGTATGCTCATGGCAAAACTAGCAATTGGACTCTCAGCCACATTGGCAACAGGGTTCTACTACCTAGCAGCGGCCCCTCCGGCGATCGCAGTGGATGTGTGCGGGCCAGAAAATTTTTCTAGTGCCTGTGCCAGCCCAGCACCAGCAGCACCAGCACGGGCAGCAGAACCAACAGCAGCAGAACCAACCCCAGCTCCAGCACCAGCTCCAGCACCAGCTCCAGACCCAATAGTTCCATCACCAAACCCATCACCAAGCCCATCACCAGCACCAGTTACACTAGACCCGATACCGCTATTACCAGTGCCAACACCAGCACCAGCAACAGCACCAGCACCAGCAC
>NZ_NXIB02000098.1 GCF_002412335.2 Tychonema bourrellyi FEM_GT703 | reverse complement strand
AGGGGAGAAAGAGTTTCTTTCATTCATAACGGGTGCTGGGCCTCCGTGGAACGCTCTCTTTCTTGACTCATGAGTTCTTCAGTCCTCTTTTAGAGGACTTTAGCTATTAGACAGGGGTTTCAACCCCTGTCGGACTCGCGGGATGACTAAAAAAAAAAGAGGGTGTTCCCTCCTTAATTAATAACAGTGACTTCGATATTATTCGACTGTCGGAGGTATTTCTGCTGATACCTCTAATGTAGCTTCGGGTGTAGCTTCCGTGACTGGTTCGGGTGTAGCTTCCGTGACTGGTTCGGGTGTAGCTTCGGGTGTAGCTTCCGTGACTGCTTCCGTTGCTGCTTCGGGTGTAGCTTCGGGTGTAGCTTCCGTTACTACTGCGGTTGTTTCTTCCGGCAAATCTTCCTCCATTGCTGACGGTACATCTTCGAGTATTTCATCGGAGAGTTCATCAGAATCGATCGCATCTACAGGAATTGCAATCCCAGCTTTAGCTTGCTTTTGAGCCAGCATCTTTTCACGGAACTTAGCAGCCATTTCCTCAGCTTTCTCGTACACCAATTCACGATTTTTGACCATCGCTCCAGGTTCCGGTTCCAATTGCTTGGTAGAGAGAGAAATCCGGCCTCTCTCAGCATCCAAGTCAATAATCATCACCTTCACTTCGTCGTTGACATTGAAGACGCTATGAGGCGTGTCGATGTGATCGTGCGAAATTTCTGAGATGTGTAGCAAGCCGCTGACGCCGCCGATGTCGATAAACGCACCGTAGGGCTTGATACCGCGCACAGTACCGATGACCACTTCCCCGACTTCGAGGCGGTTCATCTTGCGCTCAACTAAGGCACGACGATGACTTAATACTAGGCGGTTGCGGTCTTCGTCTACCTCTAAGAATTTCAAGGGTAATTCTTCGGCGACTAATTCTTCCTTCGGTTTGCGGGTGCTGATGTGAGAACCGGGAATGAAGCCTCGCAATCCTTCTATTCTCACCAGTGCGCCGCCACGGTTGGTGGCAAATACTTGCGATCGAACTGTAGCGTCTTCTGCTTGCAGTTGTCGCACTCTTTCCCAGGCGCGCATATACTCAATGCGTCGAATGGACAGGGTTAATTGTCCGTCTTCATTTTCATCGGTGAGGATGAAAAATTCTCTGGTTTCGTTTGATTGCAATACTTCTTCAGGGTTTTCCACTCGATTGATGGACATTTCCTGAATAGGAATGTACGCTGCTGTTTTAGCACCGATATCAATCAGAGCGCCCCTCGGTTCTATACTAAAAACTGTACCCGCTACTACATCGCCGGGGCTAAAGTGATAGTCATATTTATCAAGTAAGGCCGCAAAATCTTCGTGAGTAAAGCCGATCTCTTTGACTGTGGTTTTGGTATTGACCATGCGAATAGTTTCCTAGGATTTCTCTCCTTCATGTTTTTCGTTTGCAGGCAGATACTAGAGATTTTGATCGAAAAGCGATTAACTTCTTGCAAAATCTTTTACGAAAGTCAGTGGTTGCCAACTTTTGCCCGGTGCAACCTTACACCCGCGCTTGCCATTGCTCTTAATTCCAACTCTGTGTTAAAACGTTTTAATCTTAACATTCAGAGTCAAGTAGACTATTATAACTTATCCGCATACTCCTTTAAAATTAATTTAGACCAGGACACTCCAAGGGCATTGCCGTGTCCTGAGATAATTTTGAGGTAGTCCAAGGGCACTGCCGTGTCCTAAGTTGCCTGACAGTCAACAGTCAACTCATCGAACTCCGACAAATCTCGGTCATTTTCAGACGGAGTTTCTGGACACAAAGCTTCGATGAGGGGACTCTGAAGGTGATTTAGGGTATCTACAAAATCTCGAATCCCTCGAAATTGCCGATATACGGAGGCAAAACGGACGTAAGCGACTTCGCTGAGCGGCCGCAGATGTAACAATACTAATTCTCCAATGTCCGAGCTGGTGACTTCCCGGAGCGATCGACCTTGGAGTTGCGCTTCAATTTCTTCAGCCAGAGTTTCAAGTTGCCCAGAAGACAAGCCCGTTTTTTCGCAGGCCCTAACCAGTCCCCTGACTAACTTGGAGCGATCGAAAGATTCGCGTTTACCGTCCCGTTTGATGACCGTAATCGGCACAAATTCTATACGTTCGTAGGTTGTGAAGCGATGCTGACAATTCAGACACTCGCGTCGTCGCCGAATACTTTGACCAGATTCGGCTGAGCGCGATTCGAGAACGCGACTATTGGTGTGTTGACAGGAGGAACAGCGCATGATTGCTGATTTTTACAGGCGTTGCCATAAAATCGCAATTCATCTGACGCTGGTGGGGTCAGATGAATTGCTGGACTAGAAATATCGATCGGCTTATTTACCAATGCGGGGAGGTTCCCGGAAGGCGATCGCAAAAAATATCACGCCTAATGCTAAAGCCAGCATCAAAATGTAAGCAACGCTTTCCATGTTTAAAGTTTCCTTATCTTCCCTTGCAGTTTTATTTTATCTTAATTATCGCTTTCTTAGTTCACAGATATTTCTGAAAACTGAATATCTTGGGCCATTTTCAATAACAGGCAAGATGCCTGTTCCACAAAAATTAATTTTTGTTGTGGGGTGGGCATCCTGCCCGCCCAACCAAGGAATATGTAACAGGTGCAAGATATCAAAAAACCCGGTTTCTTCAAGAAACCGGGTTTTTGGAGCGCCGGGAAAAATTCCCGATGCCCCATAGTGAGAAAAACCTAGATAGATTCTTCTCTTCTTGTACTTTTGTCTCCTAGTTTTTGGAACAAGCCCCACTCGACTTGTTCTTCCATGTCAGCTTCAACTCCAGCAAACACGTCGCGGAAGATTGTCCGAGAACCGTGCCAAATGTGGCCGAAGAAGAACAGCAAAGCAAAGCAAGCGTGTCCAAAAGTGAACCAACCGCGAGTCGAAGTACGGAAAACACCGTCAGACTTCAAGGTTTCGCGATCGAATTCAAACACTTCACCCTTTTGGGCGGCGCGGGCAAATCTCTTCACATCCAAAGGACTATTGAAGGTTTGACCGTTATATTGGCCACCGTAGAAAGTGACATTAACTCCGGTTTGTTCAAAACTGTACTTTGATTCAGCGCGACGGAAGGGGATGTCAGCGCGAACGATGCCATCTTTGTCCGTCAAAATTACTGGGAAAGTTTCAAAGAAGTTGGGGAGGCGGCGAACCGACAATACCCGACCTTCACTGTCTGTAAATACTGGATGACCCAGCCAAGTTTTAGCAATACCATCGCCATTAACCATTGCGCCGGCGCGGAACAAACCACCTTTAGCTGGAGAGTTGCCCACGTAGTCGTAGAAAGCCAATTTTTCAGGAATTTGCTCGTATGCTTGTTGGAAGCTAGCGCCACCAGCCAAACTAGCTTGAGCTCTGCGATCGATTTCTTGTTGGAAATAGCCGCCGTCCCACTGATAGCGAGTTGGGCCAAAAAGTTCGATCGGAGTAGCAGCAGAACCGTACCACATCGTACCCGCAACCACAAAAGCTGCAAAGAACACAGCAGCGATACTGCTAGAAAGCACTGTTTCGATATTCCCCATCCGCAAAGCTTTGTAAAGCCGTTCCGGTGGGCGCACGCTCAAGTGGAACAAACCAGCAATTACGCCGACTACGCCCGCTGCAATGTGGTGAGCCACGATGCCCCCCGGATTGAACGGATCGAAGCCTTCTGGGCCCCAAGCAGGTGCCACTGGTTGGACGTGACCGGTCAACCCGTAGGGGTCAGAAACCCACATTCCTGGCCCGAAGAGTCCAGAAAGGTGAAATGCGCCAAAACCGAAGCAAAGTAAGCCAGAGAGGAACAAGTGAATGCCAAACATTTTTGGCAAATCGAGGGCTGGTTCACCAGTGCGAGGGTCTCTGAAGAGTTCCAAGTCCCAAAATACCCAGTGCCAGACTGCTGCTAAGAACAGCAAGCCGGAGAGGACGATGTGGGCAGCAGCAACGCCTTCAAAAGACCAGTAGCCTGGATCGACGTTACCTTCGCCAGTAATGCTCCAACCACCCCAAGAACCGGTGACTCCCAAACGAGTCATGAAGGGTAGTACGAACATCCCTTGACGCCACATCGGGTTCAGAACTGGGTCTGTGTGGTCAAAAATTGCTAGTTCGTAAAGGGCCATTGAGCCGGCCCAACCTGCCACGAGGGCGGTGTGCATTAAGTGTACAGAAATCAATCGACCTGGGTCATTTAAGACGACTGTGTGTACGCGATACCAGGGTAATCCCATTGACTGCGCTTCTCCAACGTGTAAGTGATGATGTCTATTTTGAATCAAAAATCAGATTTTAATTCCTGAGCAGTTACCTGCGGGCTTTAATTCTGCTTTTTGGCTTCTGCTTTCTGCCTTCGAGAATGAAGGCGTAAAAATGAAAGTTATTTAAAGAAGTGTATCGAGTCTTAGAGCCGATTGCAATATCTTGGCGTTACATTGGTTGAGGGTTTTCGATTTGACAGTGGGCTGCGATCGCCCCTAAGCGATCGATCACTTGTTCAGCATCGATGAGCCTGGTCAGTACGACACTGCCGATATTTTTCGCCGGATCTGTATTGTCAGCGGGGGCTGTAGGTTTAACTTCTACCATGAGAACGGCATCTTCGACGCGGTAGAGCCACATTTTTTCCTTTTGATCCCAGAGACAGACGTTGAGTTGTTTAATATCCGGTTGGCGTCTCCAGCCGGCATCTGTCCATAAACCGCCGACTCCCCAGACACGCGCGATCGCCCACCCGTCGGATAAGAAGAAATATTTCACTTGTGTACGCTTGTTGAGATTTTTTGTCTAACATAGCGCAAATTGTTGCTTAGGTCACTAACCCCAGCCTAAAGGCGTGGGGCTTGAAAGAGGGAGATTCACCAACTTCTTGATTCAAGACTAAAACAGTGTCTAGCCTGCGTCTTTGAGACAAACTGAGCCATCTGGGAGTGGTATCCCACCAGACGTTAAGAATGCTTCCCTAGTTTTTAACCGCTCAGATGTGCCAGTGGCGAAGGGAAATATACACCTAGAGATAGGACTTACCGTAAATGTTCGTACCCGTTGTAGACAGTGAAAATAGACCGTTAATGCCGACTACCTCAAGCCGCGCTAAGCGTTGGATGTGCTCAGGTAAGGCAACACCATTTTGGATAAAGGGGGTGTTTTGTGTCCGACTCAACGTAGAACCTTCTAATACCGATCGCCAACCTATTGCGATAGGAATCGATCCGGGTAGCAAGCGTGAAGGATTTACCGTTAAATCCAAATCGCATACTTACTTAAACATCCAAACTCATGCAATTGATTGGGTAAAAGACCATGTTGAGGTCAGGCGGAATATGCGACGTGCGAGGCGCTTGGGCAGGTCGCCGTGCCGTCAAAACCGAGCTAACAGGTTGGTTAACAAAAATCGCATACCCCCATCTACTAAGGCGAGATGGCAGTGGAAGTTAAGGATAGTTAACTGGCTAACGTTGATGTTTCCAATATCGACAATTGTTGTGGAAGATGTCAAAGCGCGAACCTGGAAAAACGGACGCAAATGGAATGTATCATTTAGTCCTTTAGAGGTTGGCAAGCACTGGTTTTACTCTGAGATCATAAAAATTGCCCATCTTGAGATTAAATCTGGCAATGATACTTACAACCTACGTCAAGAACTTGGACTTAAAAAATCCAAACAGAAGCTATCAAACAAGTTTGAGGCTCACTGCGTTGATTCTTGGGTATTGGCTAATTGGTACGCGGGCGGGCATACTCAACCCGACAATACCAAGCTAATAGAAGTAATCCCTCTTGAGTTTCATCGCAGACAACTCCATCGCTTGCAAAATTCCACAGGTCATATTCGCCCCCGTTATGGCGGCACTTTGAGTGTGGGGTTTAAGCGCGGTTCAATTGTTAAACACCCTAAATACGGATTTTGTTACGTTGGCGGTTGGCAAGAATTCCCAACAAAAAAAGACCCGTACCGAAAAACAATCAGCTTGCACGATTTAAAAACTGGCAAGCGGTTGTGTCAAAACGCAATGCCGATAGATTGTAAGTTTTTGTCTTACAACTCATGGCGTATTGCAAATTAAATTGTAAAGCCGTCCTAAAAGGACGGGGTTTCAGACCCATTTTTCTGATGACACGACTAATCAGACTAACAACCCTTGGTATAGAATTAGCCCATAAATCAAATTTTCCCGATGGCTGTCCTATCCTCAAGGCATGGCATGGCAATTACTTTCCAGCCTTTAATCAGACAATTCAAGAAAATTTCCAAATAGTCGAAAATCAGGATGCTGACGCTTTTTTGCTACCATCCAATGTTTCATTCTATACCCCCAATCGACTCAAGGAGATTGGGGAAATAGTCACAGATTTGAAAATACCATCCATTGGTTTTGACATTAGCAAGGAGAGTCGCAAACCCAAGTGGCTTGACTATATCATTCGCTTCTCTTGGTATCGTCAGATTCAGGAGTCGGGAGGAATTATCAGTCCGGCATACCTCAATTCTGATGGATTCGATCTGGTCACAGAAACTAATATCCGAAATTGGGAGCCAACACCCAAGGAAATTATACCGAGTGTGAGTTTCTGTGGTCGAGAGGGGGGGGCTGTTGGGCTGGCAGTCTGGAAAATCCTGCCCAGAAGTCTGACTCGTTGGATGGCTACGGATTTTTTCTGCTCTACCACTAAGGGAATTCGCATGACTTGCTGCTATCCTCTGCGGATAGACGCGATGGAGATTATCAAAAAAGATCCGAGAATCAAAACAGATTTTGTTGGTCGTGGCTCAGCCGGAATGCAGCCGGGAGTTCAGGGGAACCAGCGTCAGGAATTTGTGGACAACTTGCTGCGGAATGCCTACGCCCTCTGTGTGCGCGGGACAGACAATTATAGTTGGCGATTCTACGAGGCTTTGTCTTTGGGAAAAATCCCTGTGTTGATAGATACAGGATGCTTGTTGCCGATGGAAGATGAGATCGCTTGGGATAATTTCATTCTCAGGGTTCCTGTGGCTCAGTTGCCAGAATTGCCCGATCGTTTATTGGCTTGGCATTCTAGCTTTTCGCCTCAAGCGTTTGGTGAATTGCAGCGTGACTTGAGAGCAATTTTTCAGCGAATTAGGCCAGCAAACTTTCACTTGGAAATGTTTCGGAAAATTTTGCCGATCGCTTAAGGAGGCGATCGGTCCTTCTATCTCTTTACCGTAGATCAATGGCAGATCCGAAGGCTGCTCGTTTACTTTTTTTGATGGGGGAGATAGGGTATGCGATCGCACTTGTTTCCCTCTATCACTATTTTCTAAATATCTAGTTCTAACTGCTTCGCTTTAACTTCCATTTGTTTTTCGGCTGACTTCACCACTTCAAAACTCAGGCGAACATCTAGCCTTTTTTTCTGTTCTAACATTTCCTTGATAGTGACAATTTGTATTTTATCGGAAGTTTGACTCATATATCTGCTTTGATATATTCCCGCTGATTTAGCTGTTTTAATCATTTCCTTCGTTGGGTCTTTTAAACTAATAAAAATACCCAGGGCTGCTTGTTCGAGGGTAATTGTTCCTTGCAAGTCGCGGATGTCTCCTGATTGCACCTTCCCTGACTTGACTTGCACGATAATCTTTTCTGGTTCATCTTTGTCACCTTGAAAGTAAGCAATGCCATCTATTCCCTGATCTGCACCTTTCTTGGCGTTAATAGTCGCCCTATTATTAGTATAGGTAAGCACAGCCCATTTTTCAAATTCTTTGCGAGTGCGATCGTCTTTTTTGTTGGCAAGGGCAACTGCTGCTTCCATATCTTTAGGAATGCCATTTAACTTAAGTTGCTCAAGTACACCTTTCCCAAAAGTATCCTCAAGGCGTTTGAGAATTAAACTAATACTTTGATAAGTAATGTCAATTCCGATCCATTGGCGATTAAGGCGTTGAGATACAGCGACAGTAGTACCACAACCGCAGTAAGCATCTAAAACTACATCACCTTCATTGCTACTGACTTTGATGATTCGTTCTAATAAAGCTTCAGGTTTTTGTGTGGGATAGCCAAGACGTTCTCTATCTTCTCGATTGAGTGTTTCAATATCAGTCCAGTAATCTTCAGCAATTTTACCTTCATCTAAATAATATGTGTAAACTTTTTTAGTTTTTTTATCCATCTTTTCTTGATACTGTCTTCCATCTGAGTCTATCCCTACTTTCATGTGAGAATTAGCTTTTCTAGGAATAGCAGCAGATTGTTGATTGAAGGTATGTGTATCCCTGTTGCTTTTGGTATAAAATAAAATTACATCATGCTTTTTACCAAACTTATTTTTACTTTTTCCACCTATTGAGTAACACCAGATCAATTCATTCTGAAAGTCTCCTCCCTGAGTACAAAAAATTGCATCTAAAATTAACTTTAAATAATGGCTGGCTGTCGGGTCACAATGTAAATAAAAGCTCCCCGTAGGTTTTAAGACTCGATGAATCTCGACTACTCGCAAAGTCATGTGAACCAAATATGCTAATAAACTGCCTTTGCTTAAGACTTTTGTTAAACCTGCGATTAAATCAATACTTTGTGCTGTAAATTTACCTTGGTAATTTTCCAAGATTTCAGCTAAACCCTGATTTGCATAATCGTCCCAAGTCCAAGTGTCAATAAAAGCTTGTGTTTGGGCTTGGTCTTCCTTGCCAATATTATTATAGATTTGGTTGTAGTTGCGTTTTGAGTTAAAAGGCGGGTCAATGTAGCACAAATCTACTGATTCGTCTTTGATGTGTCTGCATAAGACATCAAGATTGTCACCGTAAAATAGTTGATTTACCATTTTCGCTATTTCCTTTAAATGGCTGGTGTAACTCGTGGTTATGTCTATATTTGACAACAAACATTTAATTATACTATATCGATGTTACAAGAATTTGGTCTAAACCTCAAGCGTCCTCACGTCGATACTCTCAATGGTTGGCTCGATGATATCTCCGATAATTTTGCCGCTATCTTTGGCAGATCCGAAGGCTGCTCGTTTACTTTTGTTGATGGGGGAGATAATGGCAATAGGTCGATCGTTTTGGGCGATGGTGAGGGGTTCGCGATTTACCCTACATCGATTTTAAGCGGTTCGTAACGGTTAGGGTTGCGGTAATTTTGCCTCTTTGGTCGTTTGCAGTCGATCGCATCATTTCGCCCTCGGTTAATATACCCCAATTATGACAGTTCAATATTTGACAAAACCTCTTATCTTACTATATAATGGTATTAAATGACAGGTGCCCCGAACTGCACGGGGAGTTATGGTACGGTTGAGATACCGTGCGCCTGTCTAAAATCTTATTCAATAAACGAACCCAGGACTCTCGCAGTCGTGGGTTTCTGATTAAATACCTTTCGTAGTAGTAAGAAGCGATTTTATAAGCAACTAATTAAGATAGCAGATAGTAGATTTGCTGACCATTTGAATAACTTAATGGAGCCAGAAAAAGATGACAATTAGCCTGAAGACTGTTATGGATAATTTACCTCCCGACCAACGAGCAATAGTTGAAAAGCGATCGGTTGAATTAATGACTGAAGAAATGACCTTGCAAGACTTACGAAAAGCTAGGAAATTTACTCAGATTCGCATGGCAGAATTATTAAATATGCGTCAAAAAAATGTCTCAAGACTCGAACGCCGTGCGGATTTGTTGGTATCTACTTTGCAAATTTATATCGCGGCAATGGGTGGGGAATTGTCATTTGTCGTAGAATTCAAAGATCGACCCCCCGTAAAAATTACTGGATTAACATCAATGTTTGAAGAAAGCAGCTATACTAATGAAGATGAGGAGTTTTAATTGACGAAACTAAAACCTAATTTTGCCAGATGTCTATTATTCAATCTAAAATCTAAAATCTAAAATCGAATGACCGCACAAACCCCAGTACAATTCCAAGACAGTTTCGACATCATCGTAGTTGGTGCCGGACACTCCGGCTGCGAAGCCGCCCTCGCCACTTCTCGCCTCGGTTGTCGCACTCTTTTACTCACCCTCAACCTCGACAAAATAGCATGGCAACCCTGCAATCCGGCTGTCGGCGGCCCGGCTAAAACTCAACTGACTAACGAAGTGGATGCACTAGGCGGGGAAATTGGCAAAATGGCCGATCGCACTTACCTACAAAAACGCATCCTCAACTCTTCGCGAGGCCCCGCTGTGTGGGCACTGAGAGCACAAACCGACAAGCGGGAATACGCCGCTGTGATGAATAATATTGTCGAAAATCAAGAGAATTTGACCATCCGGGAAGCGATGGTAACAGACTTAGTTTTGGGCAAAAATGAAGAAGTAATCGGAGTTGAAACATACTTCGGTGTCGCCTTTGAATGCAAAGCTGTAATTCTCACCACGGGCACTTTTTTAGGCGGCACAATTTGGGTGGGCAATAAGTCGATGCCAGCCGGACGCGCCGGAGAATTTGCCGCCGTTGGTTTGACAGAAACTCTAAATCATTTGGGATTTGAAACTGGTAGGTTGAAGACTGGAACTCCGGCAAGAGTTGACAAACGGACTCTCGATTATACCAACCTCGAACCCCAGCCCGGAGATGCCGATGTCCGCTGGTTTAGTTTCGATCCAGAAGTTTGGATCGAACGGGAACAAATGCCTTGTTATTTGACTCGAACTACGCCAGAAACCCATCAGTTAATTAGAGACAATTTGCACCTTTCTCCAGTCTACGGCGGCTGGGTTGATGCGAAGGGGCCGCGCTATTGTCCGAGTATTGAAGATAAGATTGTGCGGTTTGCGGATAAGGAAAGTCACCAGATTTTTATTGAACCGGAAGGTAGGGATATTCCTGAACTTTATATCCAAGGTTTTTCGACTGGTTTACCGGAAACTTTGCAATTGCAAATGCTGCGGACTCTCCCCGGCTTGGAAAAGTGCGAGATGATGCGTCCGGCTTATGCTGTGGAGTATGATTATTTGCCTGCAACTCAGTGTTTTCCGACTCTGATGACTAAGAAGATCGAAGGGCTATTTTGCGCGGGTCAGGTGAACGGTACGACTGGCTATGAGGAGGCGGCTGCACAGGGGATTGTGGCGGGGATTAATGCGGCTAGGTTTGCGAAAAATCAGGAGATGATTGTGTTTCCTCGCGAGCAAAGTTATATCGGGACTTTGATTGATGATTTGTGTACGAAGGATTTGCGGGAACCTTATCGGATGTTGACTTCGCGATCGGAATATCGGTTATTGTTGCGATCGGACAATGCTGACCAGCGCTTGACTCCGCTGGGACGGGAAATTGGCTTGATTGGCGATCGACGTTGGGAGTTGTTCGAGCAGAAACAAGCTAATATTGTGGCAGAGAAGAAACGCTTGTATTCGACGCGGGTGAAGGAACACGAGGATCTTGGCAAGCAGATTTTTGCTGAGACTCAACAATCGATTAACGGTTCGATTACTCTGGCTGATTTGCTGCGCCGTCCGGGTTTTCACTATGTCGATTTGGAACGCTACAATTTAGGCGATTCTAGTTTGAAGTTGGCTGAGAAAGATGGTGCAGAAATTGATATCAAATATTCTGGCTATCTGCAAAAACAGCAAAATCAAATTGATGAAATTGTGAGACACGAACGCCGACAATTGCCGGGAGATTTGGATTATATGGCAATTACAACTCTCTCGAAGGAGTCGCGGGAAAAGTTGACTAAGCTGAGGCCGTTGACTATTGGACAAGCGTCGAGAATTGGTGGGGTGAATCCGGCTGATGTTAATGCTTTGTTGATTTTTCTGGAAGTGCGAAATCGCCAGCAGCCTGCTGGTGTGGGAAAATAATCTAAACTAAAACGTAATTCTGGAAGTTACAATTGATTTAGAAACCTACGATTGGTATTTCAAACCATTAGAAAGACCGTATCAAGGTGGGAACTAGAATTTCCGATTGATTTCTCACGATTTGTTTCCTATTTTGAACTAATATCCCAGAGTCCTAAAACCGAGGTAATGCAATTAGCGATCGGTTCTGGAATCAAGTGCAGATTTCCGGCAAGCTTGGCACGAAGCCATGACGGGAAAAACTATCTCAGTTGCTCATGTTTTGGCAGGGATTTAAGATGTCTGAGCAACTTTTAATTCTTCAAGTTGAAGTTTCGCCAACTTTCAACCGAAATCTACGTGCTATTGCCAATAAATATCGCAGTATTCGGAATGATATACAACCCATCATTGAACAACTCGATCGGGGGAGTTGCAATAGACACCATACCGCAAATCATAGATACTGGAAAATCCTAGAAATATTCCTGAGTAGCACTTGACAGAAAATAAAATATGCGGTAATTTAGGAGTTAATAAAAATGAGTTCTTTTACCGCAAATCTAGATCAATATCTAGTTAGGTGGCTTGCTCATTGAGTGGGTACCTATACTTCGAGGTCATTGGCGCGGTATGTTACCCTTCTGGGGTTATTTGCCTGTGGTGAATATCCCTAAATTCAGAAAATTAGAGCCACGTCATGCAGCTTTCTCTTTTCACTGATCCCATCCATCCATCTCTTGCACCAACAAATCTCACGAGTTCGCGTCACCCTATTCATAGATGGGCTAATTTTATAGCTGGATATTCACCTGAGTTTGTCTCTGAATGTATCCGAGAAGCTTATTTATCACCGGGGGATACGGTTCTAGACCCTTTCGGTGGTCTGGGAACCACGCCAGTTCAAAGTTTACTCGATGGTTTTAGCTGTATTGCGTGTGAAGCCAATCCGTATTTTGCCCATATTGCAATAGCAAAATGTCAAGCTGCACTTGGCAATGTTGACCCTGATGAAGTTTTCTCTACTTTAGAACAACTGGTTTCATACGAAGGAGATTTGGCAGAAATTTATTCAGTTGACGCATTAAAGTTTCTTCATAAACTTATTCCAGAAGCCCAACTTAGAGTTCTTGTGAGTGCAAAAATGAGAGAATTAGAAATCATTTCGGAGAATAGACTGTTTTATAGACTGATAGTTTCTATGATTCTTGAACTAACTAGCAAATCTCAAACAGACGGCATCTATAAAGCACCTACAACAAAAAAAAAATCAAGCTCTTTTCAAGAAGCTCTGTTACGTGTGAAGTCACAAGTAATGGAAGATTTTTATTCTACAGCTAAAAAGTCGAATATTAATTATGATTTTATTAAAGGAACTGCTCATCTTTTATCTGAAAAGCCCTCTTCTGTAGCTTCGCTATGTGTTACTTCCCCACCGTATCTTAATAATTTTGATTATGCAGAGATGAGTCGAATGGAATTGTACTTTTGGGGATATGCTGAGTCTTGGCGAGAAATTACAAATAAAGTGCGGAGCGTACTCATCCCGAACACGACGACTATCCCGACAGAAATCAAGAAAAACCATGAACTTTACGCAAGGCAACTAAGCTCTGAGTTTATACAACATTTAAGACCGCTTGTTGATGAATTGAAAATCCGCAGAACTCAAAGAGCAGGGAAAAAAGATTATTATTCTCTTATTTATCCATACTTTGCTGAGATTAAAAAGGTATTTGCTGAGTGTTTCAGACTACTGAAGTCTAATACTGATATTCATGTAGTTATTGGTGACGCTTATCTTTATGGGGTACATATCCCAACAGGTCAACTAACTCTATCCCTGCTTAAAGAAATAGGTTTCGATAGGATGGAAATAAAGCTTTTGAGGACTAGAGGAAGTCGTTGGATTCTATCAAAACGCGAAGGTGCAGGTACGCCAATTGGGGAGTATTTGATTTCTGGAAAAAAACCTTGAGTTCTCTGAAAGTAAGGAGGCTGATGCTATGGAATCTACTACCTTTTACAAAGTAGCATCAGATGCTATGAAAGATTATATTGAAATTTATCTTAGTCTCAGCAAACAGTCTGATGGGTTTTCAAATATTCAAAATCTTGATTTGACTGTTCGTAACAGCCGTTTAGTTGTTATACATGGGCTTTCATTAGAGTTAGATCCAGATACTTCAACCTCAGAAGAAATTAAACGTGAAGCTGAGCGAATGCTAGCGGTAACTCTTGACACGGAATCGGCAATTACAGCAGGAGTTTATGAAAGGATGCGTCTTTTTGCAGCCTCTTTAGTGGATGAGCTATTTGAAGAGACTGATGAGCTTCAATTGTTATCGTCAGAGTACCTGTCAGCCCACCCAGGATTATTACCATTTTTTCAACAGTTAGCAGGGCTTAGAAGTAAATCAGAGCTAAAGCGAGAAGTAGGCAATGCCTCTGACAATGGCATATCCAAAGTTGTTGCAGAGAAAATATTAGATCGTATTACCCGTAACTTAAGAACTCGAACTTTCTCAAAAGAGAGGCTTTTACAAGCTGTTGAGCCTACCTTAGAAGGAATAGTGCGGGATCTTGTAGGAAAAGTCTTATTAGAAAATATAGTTGCTGATGCTTTATCTGATTTGCAAGTGCCTTTCATGCGTGAATCAGAATATAAAAACCTTAGAGGGGTGATTTATGATTTTCGTGCTGATTTTGTGATACCAGATGCACAAAATCCAGTTGCTTTTATTGAAGTGCGAAAAAGCTCTACGCGCCATGCATCACTATATGCTAAAGATAAGATGTTTTCGGCAATTAATTGGAAGGGAAGAAATAAAAAACTTCTGGGCATTCTGGTTGTGGAAGGACCTTGGACAAGAGAGACTCTTCGTGTCATGGCAAATGTTTTTGATTACGTTACACCTTTAACTCGTGTATCTCAAGTTGCAGAAGCTGTCAGGGCATATATAGATGGCGATGAAACGAAGCTTAAATGGTTGGTTAATTTCAGCATTGAAGAAGCAAACCGCAGTAAAACCACCTAACAACGCGCTGCACTCGACCGCTGAAAAGTTATCTGTCAGTTTTTGATGTTAGGGGATCTAGACTTGGCATAAAACCCAGATTTCTCAAGGATTTCAGCCTTAAGTTGACACCAATGGGCAATGCCGTGTCCTCTATATTATTCCCGTGCAACTTATTAGAGATAATCGCAAAACGAAATCCCCGATTTCTTAAAGAAGTCGGGGATCTAACATCAAAAAATTTACTAACTAAAAGATTTAGATTTCTTCCAAATCTTCGACAATTTCTTCATCTTCTAAATCTTCTACATCTTCTAGATCCTCATCATCAACAGGAGCGACAGAATTAGCAGAAACCACAGCACCAGTAGCAAGTTTTTCTCGCACTAGCTTCTCAATCTCATTTTTGAAATCGATATTTTTCTCCATGTGTTGGATTACTTTGTCTCGTCCTTGAGCAATGTTATCGCCTTTATAACTATACCAAGAACCTTTTTTCGTGATTACTCCCATTTCGTCTGCCAAGTCAGTCAGACAGCCTAAAGTAGAAATGCCTTTGCCAAATACAATGTCAAATTCGGCAATGCGGAAAGGCGGAGCAACTTTATTTTTAGCAACTTTAACTTTCGTGCGGTTCCCGTACTCCTCTGTGCCTTTTTTCAAGGTTTGAATCCGACGAATATCGAGCCGCACGCTGGCATAAAATTTGAGAGCATTACCGCCAGTTGTAGTTTCGGGATTACCGTAAGTTACGCCGATTTTTTGCCGCAATTGGTTGAGGAAAATCACAGTACAGCCAGATTTGCCGATGTTGCCGGTGATTTTCCGCAAAGCTTGGCTCATCAACCGGGCTTGCAAACCCATGTGAGAGTCGCCCATGTCGCCTTCAATTTCGGCGCGGGGGACGAGGGCTGCTACGGAGTCAATGACTACGATATCGACGGCGACGGAACGGACGAGTTGATCGACAATTTCTAGTCCCATTTCTCCGGTGTCGGGTTGGGAAACTAGGAGATTTTCAATATCGACGCCCAAAGCTGAGGCGTAGGTGGGATCTAGGGCGTGTTCGGCATCGACGAAGGCGGCGATTCCGCCGGATTTTTGGACTTCGGCGATCGCGTGTAGCGCTAGAGTTGTTTTACCAGAACTTTCTGGGCCATAAATTTCAATGACTCGACCTTTTGGCAAACCGCCACCCAAGGCGATGTCAAGTGTCAGGGCTCCGCTGGGAATGGTTTCTACCCTCATGCGAGTGGCGTCTCCCAATCGGACGATCGCCCCTTTGCCAAAGCTGCGCTCGATCTGGGATAGTACCGCAGTTAGGGCTTTTTGCTTTTCGGGGCTTTCAGTAATTTTTGTAGACGTATCTTTTTTGGCCATTTTGCGGTACGCAGGTAGAGCCCTTGCGGAGCTTGTTGATTAACTATACAACACGTATGTTAGCAGTTATTTTTGGGGTGGGGAGGTTCTGGGAGGATTTGATTCACGATTCTTGATTTTGCTGAAGCTCAGCTTGCTGGCTCATCTGATTTTAGATTTTGGATTTTGGATTTTGGATTTTAACTGGTTTAACTGGTTCCCAGGCTCTGCCTGATACCGAGTAATCGCAACAATTAAGGCAAGCATGGTATCTACAATACGTCAAGACAAATCTGTGGATCGCACGAACTCCCGGTGATTGCTGGGCTTGTTAGCGATCGCAATCTTATTAGGTATCGGATTTCGCTAACTATCAACTAGAGTAACTAACGATAACCAAGTGATTGCTCTGGAAGATTTGAACGTTTCGGGGATGGTGAAGAACCGGAAATTAGCCAGAGCTATTAGCCGAGCAGGATGGCGAGAATTTAGGACTCTAGCTGTTTCCGTTGAGCCGTCAACCCAAGTAGAAGTAGTTCAGTTAACCCTGTTCGCTTGCTAGGAATCACCGTGGCTTTAGCCCGGTGAGGATGTCAACAGACAAGAAATTGACGACGATCGCGGTAACGATTTTACTAACATGGGATATTTGCTTTCCCTGAGTTATTTGCTTGACAAAGACGTGCGGCTGATGTTGCTGAGCCAGTTACCAGACATCGAGATGCTGAACAAATATTCGGCTCCTCTGGTGTTTCGCCCCTCGGAAAAATTGCGATCGGCATTGAAGCGAAATCAACGCCGTTTAGAGCCTGTATTGGAATATGCTAAACTTTTTTGAGTGCGACGAGCTTCTTAAGATTTCGATAGAAGATCCCTATGATTGTCACTACGGGAGAAACAAAAATAAATGTAGGTTGGGTTGAACGTAGTGAAACCCAACAATCACATTTTTTGGGGCTGTTGGGTTTCGTGCCTCAACCCAACCTACAGCCTACAGCCTTATCGATAGACATAAATAATTATGTAAATTAGCGACATAAAAACAAATGCAAAAGTTAAAAAATGCCGAGTCAGAATATGGACAGCAATTTCGCAATCTTCAGATAGAACTACGCGAACGGTGGCAGAAAATTGAAGAATTCGATAGCGGAGATTGTGACATCATCGTCATTCCTTCTATCAGTTTAGATCAGCAAGAAATGCAAAAAGTTCCTGGTGCTTATCACTACGAGGAACGGCATTTATTTTCGTTAATTCGTCTGCGAAACCCCCGCACGCGCCTGATTTATATTACTTCCGAGCCGCTGCATCCCATGATCATTGATTATTACTTGCAATTACTCCCTGGCATTCCTTTTTCACACGCGCGCGATCGGCTTTTGCTATTCTCTACTTACGATGCTTCTGCCAAATCCCTCACCCAAAAGATTTTAGAGCGGCCACGATTGATGGAACGGATTCGTCAAGCAGTGCGATCGACAAAATGTTATATGGTTTGTTACAACTCAACGTCTCTAGAGCGGGAGTTATCTGTGAAGTTAGGAATTCCTCTGTGGGCTAGCGATCCAGATTTGCTTTATTGGGGAACAAAAAGTGGCAGCAGACAGATTTTTGCAGAATCAGGTGTGCCTTATCCTGATGGTTCCGAGTTAGTTTGGAATGTGGCAGATTTGGCAGAAGCAGCAGCTCAATTGTGGGAACGTCAGCCCCATTTGCAGCGAATCGTAATTAAGCTAAATGAGGGTTTTTCTGGGGAGGGAAATGCTATTTTGGAATTGAAGCCGATCGCAAATACAGCACATTCTGAAAAAGTAAAATTAATTAGCGATTGCTTTCTACATTTGCGTTTTCAAGCAACCGGAGAAACCTGGGAAAATTTCAGCAGCAGAATCCCAGAATTAGGTGCAATTGCCGAAGCATTTATCGAAGGATCAGAAAAGCGTTCGCCCAGCGTTCAAGGGAGGATTGTACCCAGTGGCGAAGTGGAAATTCTCTCAACCCATGACCAAATTTTAGGAGGCCCAGATGGTCAAATTTTCTTGGGCTGTCGATTTCCTGCGGACGAATCCTATCGGTTGGCATTGCAAGAATCCGGCAGGAAAATTGGGCATAACTTGGCAGAAAAAGGTGCTTTAGAACAATTTGGGATAGATTATGTTGCTGTGCGACAGGAGGACGGCAAATGGGACATTCAAGCAATTGAAATCAACTTACGAAAAGGTGGCACAACTCATCCGTTTATGGCGCTGAAGCTGTTGACTAATGGTCGGTATGAGGGTTCTACAGGTTCATTTTACAGTCAGCAGGGTCGTCCGAAATATTATGTGGCTTCTGATAATTTGAAAAAAGAACGTTATCGGGGATTGTTGCCGAATGATTTGATGGATATTATTGCTGATAATCAACTACACTTTGATAGCGGTACTGAGACTGGTACGGTGTTTCATTTGATGGGTTGTTTGTCGGAATTTGGTAAATTGGGACTGACAAGTATTGGTAATTCGCAGCAAGAGGCGGAGGATATTTATAATAAAGTTGTCAAGGTACTCGATCGAGAAACCTCGTAGGATTTTAGATTTTAGATTTTGGATTTTGGATTTTAGAATTGATTGAATCAGTCAGCCATATTTCTTGTGGAACAGGCATCCTGCCTGTTCTTGACAGGCTTTTTGAGAGATGTCTAATA
>NZ_NXIB02000097.1 GCF_002412335.2 Tychonema bourrellyi FEM_GT703 | reverse complement strand
CATTGGGCATTGGGCATTGGGCATTGGGCATTGGGCATTGGGCATTGGGCATTGAGCATTGGGCATTGGTAACAAATAACAACTGTCAACTAACAACTGCGAACAGTTAACAGTTAACTGATTTCATTAAAAAAGAGATAACTTCCACATAAGCTTTGGCCGCCGTTTCAGGAGTTTTTTGAGAAATTAGATGTCTAGAGCGCTCTCCCATCGACTCAACTAAATTAGGATTATCTATAAAAACTTGCATTTTTATGGCTAACTCCTGAGCATTATTGGGATCAAAAATATAACCGTTTTCCCCTTCCGCAATTAACTCACAGGAAGCAGCACCATTAGAACACAATACCGGTTTCCCAAACACCATTGCTTCTGGTACAACCATTCCCCAGACATCCTCAAAAGTCGGAAATACAAAAATATCAGCTTGGTCAAAATAAGTCCCCAAACTGCCATAATCTACCCATCCCACCCACTTTACTTGTGCAGAAAAATCTTGCTCTCTAATAAAACTTTCCAATTCCTCCTGCTGGTCTCCCTTGCCAACAATCAATAAAGTATAATCAGAATATCCTTGCTTTTTGAGTAGAGCACAAGCTTCTAAAAGCGTTTTAATTCCTTTTCTCGCAGTAATCCGCCCCACATATAAAAATATTGGCTGCTTCAGTCCTAATTTTTCAACCTTATTTCCTGACAAAGGCTTCAGTAGCGTTTCCGCATCAGGAACTAAATAAGTTTTAGTAAAAACCTGCGTTTCCGGTACATTCAGCGCTTCCACCAAATATCTTTTTCCAGCTTGGCTATTAGAAACAAAAGCATCAGCAAATTTAGCTAATATGCGTCTGACAAATGTCCGAAAACTAGAATCTCGAAAATCCGTATTCGGGGAACTACCATCATAAATAATTGCAATTTTCCAGCCGCCAAGAGGTTTGAGTAGCACCACCAAGACAGTCCACAGAGAAAAAGCTTGAGGAAAAACGATCTGAGGTCTAAATTTTAGCAAATGACCGATGATACTGGGCGATACTGCGATGAAACCGCGATCGTACCCTGTTTCGATCTTTTCCGTCTCGACAAATTTAGTCTCTCCTACCAACTTAATAGCCGATGCTCCCGGTAGTGTCGGATCGAACCCAGACCAAACGCGACCAGTATAGAATACAGTATTTTTAAACACCTTTGTGAATTCTCTCAATACTGGCTGCCAATATGCACCCAATTCTACTTCCGGCACCAGCCAAGCGACGCGCAAATCACCTCGATCAACCATCGCTCTCACCTTGGATTTTGTTTTTAGTTAATCCCAACTTGCTCAAGATAAAAAACCAAACTAATCTTCTGTAAGGTAACAACCAATAAATTGGCCAGAATAAACCACCATGACGCTGAGCAAATACTTTCCATTCTTCCCAGGGTTGAAGGGTAGCATCTTGGAAGGTTAAACCTTTGGGTTGATTCATCTTTTGCAAGCCTTCACTCATATTAGCAGCAGCCACTTTTGTGGACTGCGGATTGGGCGAACAGGTTCCTTGATAGCCTGGAGCTATCCATACTGTACAGCCTTTTTGTCTGGCGCGCAAGCCATATTCCCAGTCTGATAAATAATGGATAAAGGCTGGATCGAGATTGCCAACAAGTTGAACGACGCTGCGGGGAATGAGTACGCAGTTACCATTCATGCTGTCACAAGATTGAGGTGCTTTTGTCGGTTCGAGAAACCGAAATTTAAAGGGAAGCAACGGGGTAATTTTAACTATGCCACCGTAAGTAAAATCACCACTATCGGGGTCACAAGTTGAACCGGCAACGATCGCCTTTTTTTCTCCTTGTTCACATAACTGACGGCTGGTTGTCAGCAACGAACTTAAAGCCTCTGGGTAAAGTATCGTATCGTCATTTAACCATAGGTAATAGTCTGGATCGTCTTTGATTGCCTCACTGAAGGCGACACGCATTCCTCCATTCCAGAATAAATTGCCATCTCCCGAAAAAATCTTGACATCAGGATATGTTTGCTGCACCGCTTCACCCGTGCCATCAGTGCTCCCGTCATCTACCAGATAAACTTTATGGGTAATTTCACTGATTGATACTTGTTGGAACAGCGACTCTAGAGTGGCCAGAGTCTTTGACTTGCGGTTGTGGCAAGTCATCAGGACTGCTATACTTGTCTGCTCCATCTATATTTAAAGATTGGCTGTTTGCAATAAACTGTTCTCTGGCGATCGCGTGCGATCGCCATACAATTATTAACTTAATTTGCCACACTATCAATAAATTAAAAAAAAAGTTTATTAAAATGCTACAAATACCCGACTTCTTGAAGAAATCGGGTATCTGCGTAGTTATTTCAGTGGATTCACTTAGTTGCTTGCCAAACTTCTTCATAGAGTTAAGGAATTTTTTTCTTCTTCCTTCTTCCTGAATTTACCCCCTTGGGGGCAGCAGGGCTGTTTCATTCTCACCAAACAACTCAAATGATGGGGGCGAGGGCGAGAAAGGGAGTCGGAGGGATGACTCAAAAGCTCAAAAATTTATCACCCTATCACCCCATCACCCCATCAACCTACAATGAAACAGCTCTGCTCCCTTGCTCAAGTGGGGTTTAAGAGTTCCCGACTTGGGCAAGAGGGGTGAGGTATCAAGGTTTGAGAGTTTAAGAATCAGAGCGTCAGTCTTAAAAGTCGGTTTGGACTGAAATGTTGCTGTATTGTACTTGACTCGCGAACTTTTTGGTGATAAATTGGAATTCAGAACTTAAGTTAACACAAAAAATTTACGACTCATTTAGGATTGCTATAGATGAGTTATATCAAGCAAGGATCTTTATCATCGTTGGAGTTGAAGAGTTTAAATGCCACATTCTCACATCAAAACTCCCATTATTTTTGTTATTTTCAATCGAGTTGATACTACTGAAAAAGTTTTCGAGGCGATTCGAGAAGTTCAACCACCTAAGCTATTAGTAATTGCTGACGGTCCTCGTGCCAACAAACCTGGGGAAGCTGAAAAGTGCGCCGCTGTACGTGCAATTATAGATCGCGTCGATTGGGACTGTGAAGTTATGAAAAATTATTCAGAGATTAATTTAGGTTGCAAGGACCGCATTTCTAGCGGTTTTAACTGGGCATTTGATAACGTAGAGGAAGCAATTATTCTCGAAGATGATTGTTTACCCCATCCGACTTTCTTCCCTTTTTGTGAGCAGTTGTTAGAGCATTATCGAGATGACAAGCGAATTATGTCAATCGCTGGTGTGAATTTACAATTTGGCAGGAAAAGAACAGAAGACAGTTACTATTTTTCGCGTTTTAGTAACTGTTGGGGATGGGCGACTTGGCGCAGAGCATGGCAATACTATGATGTTGACATGAAGTTATGGCCTCAACTTCGGGGGTCAGGTTTTCTAGAAAACTTATTAGCTAATCCTCAATCGGTCAAAGTTTGGGATAGTGCTTTTCAAGTTTCCTATGATGGAACTGTAAACAATTGGTTTTTTAGATGGCTTTTTACTTGTTGGGTTCAAAATGGACTTGCTATTATTCCAGAAAAAAATTTAATTTCTAATATTGGATTTGGCAGTCAAGCCACCCATACTTCAGCAGAAGATAGTATATACAGTAATATGCCAACGCAAGCAATGACCTTTTCTTTAAGGCATCCAAACCATGCGATCCGACATTTTGTAGCGGATCAATTCACTCAAGATACATTTTATGATTATCATCCTGCATTAATCAGGCGTATTAAGAAAAAAATCAATAAGTTATGTGGCAGCACAATATTTAACCTTGAATAAATAATTAGTAACCATGTCCAAAATATCAAAATTCCTCAGTTCTATACTAAAAAATCCGCTCACTGAATATCTGCGATTTTTAGCCAATTGGTGGAACAACAAGTTTAAATATAATAGTTTTTATCAAGACTATATGGCTTTGGTCACAAATTCAACTATCAGTCACAATGTTAGTGTGTCTAGTCGCGTAGCCATTGAAAATTCTGTCATTGGTTCTTACACTTATGTACGCGATAATACGCGAATTTTCAATGGTATTGTCGGCAATTTTTGTTCGATTGGGCCAAACTGTATCATTCGCTTAGGCGTACATCCTGTTGGAATTTTTGTTTCAAGCCATCCGATATTTTATTCACCAAAAATGCTAGTAGGGACAACCTTTGTAGACCAAAAATATTTTGAAGAAGAGGAAAAAACTGTCTATATCGGCAATGATGTTTGGATTGGCTCAAATGTTATTGTTGTAGATGGTGTAACTATTGGTGATGGAGCCATCATTGCAGCCGGAGCCGTTGTCACAAAAGATGTCCCACCTTATGCTATATGTGGCGGCATTCCCGCAAAACTTATTCGCTATAGGTTTGATGAACAAAAGATTGATTTTTTGCTGAAGTTTAAGTGGTGGGACAAGGATGAACAATGGTTGAGAAAAAATGTTAAAGACTTTCACAACATTGACAAATTCATCCATATTTATAACAGGGAAAATATTTGAATGGCAATCGATACAGTTTCAGATAATTATCCGATTGCAGGATTTGAAAATTTATTTTACACTCTCAAGTTTTTTGGGTTCAGGATTTTGGAGTGAATGGAGTAATGGTTTGCATAACCATTCCTTTGTTTCTCTGATTCGGCACAATCTCAATTAATACCATCATTATATCATATTTTGTTTATTTCCTAGATAATAACTCACGTATTTCCTTGACAATACCAATCATAAAAATAGCCTTCGTTTGCATCCAAAACATCTTTCTAGTTTCTGGATAAAATATGTGAGCTACATAAGAAGCCGCCATTTGTGCAATCAGAGTTGCAATACCTGCTCCCAAACCACCATAGCGGGGAATTAAAATCAAATTTAATATAACATTGAGAACTCCACCCACAGCCGTTGTAGCCGCTGAAAGATGCAACAACCCTTCTGTAACTAGCCATGTACTTCTGGCAATTCCCAAACAGACAAACAACCCAGCCCAAATCAGGACTACTAAAGAAGGGGCAGCACCAACGTAGTTTCTTCCATAGAGAATATTCACGATCGGCTCCGCGAACAGCATCACAGGAATTGCCACTCCGTATGATATTAAAGCCATTAAATATAAAAGCTTTTGCAGGCGATCGTTATAAAGAGTTTCACTAATATCTTTAGCTTTAACGATTGACGGAAAAACCGAGCCAACTATCGCCATAGGCACAAAATACCATAGTCCAGAAACTTTGACGGCAGCGGCATATAGTCCTAATTCTTCAGCACTACTAAGCTGTTTCATCATAATCTGATCGATCTGCATATAAATGAAGATCATGAAGTCCGACAAAATCATCGGCCAGCTTTGCTGGAGCAGTTTCACAGCAAGTTTCCGACTGAATCGCCATCTTAATATTTTATTCCCATTCACTTGATAAACAATCACTGCTCCCAAAGCCCTCAAAGCAGACTCCGTAGCAATCACCCAGGAAAATGCGATCAATGAAGCTCGGAAATTAATGAGCACAATTTTAACTGCACTCATACTCAAATAAGCAACATTCGCAGACATAACAGTATATTTTGATTGCACTTGCGACTGAAACCAGAAATTGATTGTTTCAAAAGGCTGAAACAGGGTCAATAATGCTGCTACACCTACCAACAATTGAGTATAAGGTTCCGTAGGATTCAAGATAATTACTGTTCCTACAGTTAAAAACAAAGCTATCAAACTACCGATGTTTTTTAAGACAAAAGCTGTACCGAGAATTTCTTCCTTATTAGATGAATCTCTAGATAGATCGCGAATCACGATCGAATTCAACCCAAGGTTAGCAATCGGAGAAAATAGTCCCGCTGTCGCCATCGCATAGTTGAGTAAACCAAATCCCTCCGGTTGTAGGTAACGAGCCACCCAAAGCCCTACTAGCAGACCCATACCTAGCTGCAATATCTTGTCAGCAAACAGCCAAGTTGTGTTCGCAATCACCTTACGCAGTCCTGGGCTGAGTCGATCAATAAACCTAAAGATCTTGTCTAATATCATAAATTTTCGATTTGTTACACAGCAGGTGATTTTTTGAAAGAGATCTCTTTCCGTTCAAGTCTTTTCTGAAATGTCTAGGCTAAGGCGGACTGACATCACAATGTACCAAAACCAAACGCTGGTTGTCCCAAAAAGACCTGTTTCTGTAAGGTTTGTCATTAGTGTATAGGTCAAGATGAAAAGAGGCAAGCCAGCTTCGGGCAGTTTGGCGCGGGTTAAATACACCACTCCCTTCACAATATTGTTTAAAAATGAAAACATAAATAATATCAATCCCCCCCAACCTAAATCGCAGGCTAAGTCTAAAAACCCATTGTGAGAATGGGGCGGGACAAATTGGCTTTTAACTATGATAATAGTGTGAGCAGGATTTTCCAAACCGCGCCAAGATTGCCAAAAACCTGCAACTCCATACCCCAGCAGAGGCCGTTCATTGATTTTCTCTACGATTTGTGGCCAAAATTCCGTTCGCCCCGTCAACGTCATATCTTTTTTGAGACCATCAACAACGATCGCCTCTAGATTATTCATCACCACAATTGCCAGAGCAATACTGATAATCAGGAAAAGTATAACTGAAACAAAAGCCCACTGTACGGGCAGTTTCTTGATGAGGCTGAGATAAAACCAAAGACCCAATAAAATAACAACCAAGATTTTACTTGCCCCGCTACATCCTTTTTGGACTGCCAAGGAAGCCAACAAACCGAACACGATCGCCAAACGGCGATTTTTCGGGGAATAAAGGGCAAACGCAAACCATAAAACTGCTGTTTCAGCCATGAAAAATGAAAACTGATTCTTATGGCCCAATATTCCTTTCCAACACCCAGCCCCATCCCCATTAGTTTTGACAAAACTCCATAAGAGAACAAATAAGTTAACCGTGCGCCACCAAGGATATATATCTTGCCAGCTATATTGCTTTCCTATATAAATAGCAACAACAGTTGTTTCTAAAATCACTAAACCATTTTTTAAGCTAACATCAATAGTTTCTGACCACAACGCCGAAACAGAGATCATTAACAAAAGCAGCGCTAAACACGGATCACTACTCATAGTTATAAATAAGGCTTTTAAATAATCTTTCAGCGTAGAACGCAGCCGGGGAGATAATATGAATAGGAAAGCACCATAGATTGCGATATATCCGATCACAGTGGGTGCAGTTGTCTCACGGCCTGCCATCACAGCCGGGTGTAACTTGTTAAAAGGCATCACTCCTGCACCAGTCGCTCCTGAAATAGCAAACAGAAATATGCCAGCCAGAATTTTTTCGACATTGATTCCGAATTTTTTATCTCTAGCGACTGCTTGATATATCAACAGCACTACAATCACAGCGATCCCCACAATGATTAGTAAAAATAAAGGCTCGCGGAGAATTTCTTTCATTTGAATACTCTTTACATTCTGCCTTCTACTTAGAACCGATTGTTTGGCAGTTTTTCACCAACTAGGCTACCTTAAAGTAACTAATCAAATTACATTGTATATTGTGAACGCAAGTTTGCCAAGACAAATAATTCCAATACTGGCTGGTCTGAGTCTGTTAGCTATAACTGATATAGCTTGCCCACCACCGACAATCGCCCAACAGCCAACTTTACCGAATGCCACCCCTGTGAGAGTCAGAGCCTCGAACACAAATGGTACTTATACTTTAGGAGGCGGAGACAACATCCGCATCGATTTTTTTGACTTGCCCCAATTTAGTGGCAGCTACCAGATTCCGGCTGGTGGCGTTATCCAGTTACCTCTGATTGGCAGTATTTCTATCCAAGGACTGACCTTGGAGCAAGCAAATACGGCTATTTCCAATGCCTACAAACCTATTCTCAAACGCCCCCAGGTTACACTCAGTCTGCAAGCAACGCGGCCTCTTAATGTCTGGATTTCAGGAGAAGTTAACCGCCCCGGCTCTTATACCATTGCCCTCAACTCAGGAGCAGGTAATGCCCCCTCGGTACAGTTTCCCACTTTAGTTCAAGCTGTGGAAAAAGCTCAGGGTGTAACCCAAGTTGCTGACATTCGGCGAGTAGAGCTGCGCCGACGAGTGGGCCGTGTTGGTCAACTGCAAACCACGACGTTCGATTTGTGGCAATATTTACGGACAGGAAATGTGCCTGTGGATATTACGTTGCGGGATGGAGATGCCATTTTTGTACCGACTGCGACGGCAGTAAATTTAGCAGAAGCTCGTCAAATAGCCATTTCTAGCTTTGCCTCCCCCACCAATCAAGCTCGGACGGTAGGAGTGGTAGGAGAGGTGGTCCGACCGGGGCGGTATGTCGTAGTTGGAGGGGATACCTCATCGGGGCAAGGACTGCCAACTGTCACACGAGCGATTCAGCTAGCTGGAGGTCTCAAGCCTCAAGCTGACATTCGCCAAGTTCTGGTGCGCCGCCCCACCAGTGGTGGCACTGAAAAAATCTTTACTGTCAATCTCTGGCAACTCTTGGAGAGCGGTGATGTCAATCAAGATACGATTTTGCAAGACGGAGATTCCCTTGTTGTTCTGACTGCGACGGAAATCAATCCGGCAGAAATATCTCAAATTGCGGATGCTAGTTTTTCTCCAGCTAAGATTCAAGTGAACGTGGTCGGAGAAATAGTCAGACCAGGAGTGGTGGAGGTGGCAAGCAACACTACTCTGAACCAAGCGTTGATGGCGGCCGGAGGATTCAATAGTAGTAGAGCTAAAAAGAGTTCTGTGGAACTGATCCGCCTCAATTTTGACGGCACTGTTTCTCGGCGCATGGTAGAAATTGATTTTGCTCAAGGAATCAATGAGCAGAACAACCCCCTCGTCCGAAGTAAAGATATCATTGTTGTCAGGCGGTCTACTACAGCCGGAGTAATAGACAACATTAATCTGATTTTAAATCCCGCTGCTGGCATTCTCGCAGTACCGAGCGCTGGTAATGCTATCATATCACTCCTGAACAACTTGGGACTTATCAGATTGCCTAGATAAAAATTGTTAGTGAGGGTTGATTAACAGTAGGAGTAACCAAAAAATATGAGTACAGGATATAATTTTCAGTCAACGGTCTCGAAGCGCAATGGAGTTCAGCCTCAAGCAGTGCATGGTATCTCTCTAGGGAATACCGAAAGTAGCGATGAGCAACAGCCTTTGGATTTGGGATGGCTGTTTGCTGTAGTGCAAAGAAGAATGGGGATTATGGTGGCGATCGCACTTTTACTGGGTGGCCTTTCTGGGTCACTCGTACTGTGGAAAACCAAAAAAATCACCAAGTTCTATCAAGGTCGGTTCCAGGTTTTAGTTGAGCCAATCACGGCTGAAGGTCGATTGTCTCAATTGTTGATCCAGTCTCAGAGTGCTAATTTTAGTGCTGATGAAGTTAACAAAGTCGGTTCCTCTGTTGAAGATAGCAGTATGGTAGATTATCCAACTTTGTTGCGAGTTCTCAAGAGCCCGAAACTTTTGATGCCGCTATTAGAGAAGCTGCAAGTTAATTATGGAGATATTACTTACGGGCAGGTCAATAGTCAGTTGAAAATTAACCGGATTACTTATGCCAAAGATGGGAAAGAAGCTGGCACGAAAATTATAGAGTTTACTTACCAGGATAAAGATCCGGCTAAAATTCAGTATGTTTTAGATACTGTTTCCAAATACTATCTAGAGTATAGTCGCCAAGAGCGCCTGAAGCAGACGACAAGGGGTATGGCGTATATTGATAGCCAGCTTCCGGCGCTGCGGATGCGTGTAGATCTGCTTCAGCGGCAATTGCAATTGCTACGGCAGCAGGCTAACCTGAGCTTCCCAGATCAGACAAGTAAAAGCTTCACTGACCAAGCGGGTGGTATTGGTTCTCAACAAATCACTATTGAAGCGCAACTTGCTGAAACTAGGAAGTTTTACAAAAATCTTCAACAGCAGCTAAGTCAAGGAAATATATCCGGGGTAGTGGCACTCAACCCTGGTATGTATCAAACATTAATCGGTCAGCTCCAGACGTTAGAAACTCAACTAGCAGTTAGTTCAACTCAATATCTCGAAGGCAGTCCGCCGATGCAGTCTTTGCGAGAAAAGCGGCAAAATATGCGTCGCCTGTTGGAGAAAGAGGCTGAATCGACGATCAAGACTGTGGCAGGCCAAATCCAGCAGCTAGAATCTCGGCAGCGAAGCTTGAGGACAAGTGAAAATAATCTGAATAAAACCATCAGAAACTTGCCTTCAGTGATGCGGCAGTATGGCGATTTAGAGCGAGAGTTGGAGGTGGCGACAGAGAGTCTGAAGGTGTTTTTATCTAAACGAGAAACGCTGAAGCTGGGAGTGGGGCAGCAGGACACGCCGTGGACGATTATCAATGAACCTTCGATTATGTATGATGAACAGGGTAATCCTTTGTCGGTTACTCCTACGAATAAGGGGAAAAATTTAGCGATCGTATTAGTCTTGAGTATTCTGTTTGCTGTGGCAGTGGGTTTTCTCGTGGAGGTTCTCGATAAGGTTTTCCACACTCCCGAAGAAGTGAAGTGGGGAACTAAACTGCCTATTTTAGGTGTGGTGCCGCGATCGCAAAAACTCAAGAAAATTACCAGAAAATCGAACCATCGCGCACCTGGGGTGAAGAATGTTGCTGACGATCGATCCAAGAATCCGCAGTTACAGGCGGGGTTCAGTAAGTTTCGCACTGATTTAGATTATTATTTTTTAGAGGCATTTGGCTCCCTTTATACAAATCTCCGTTTGCTAAGTCCAGGGATGTCGATGCGTTCCTTGGCGATCACTTCAGCAGTAAAAGGCGATGGCAAGTCTACCATTGCTTTTTATCTGGCGAAGACGGCGGCGAGTGTTGGTCTGCGAGTGTTGCTGGTAGATGCAGATTTGCGCTCACCTCAACTTCACCTCCAGTTGGGTTTGCCAAATGTGCGTGGACTCAGTGATGTGGTTGCGACAGACCTCAGCCTCAATGACGCGATTCAAAGATCGCCAGAAGCAGATAACCTGTTTGTGCTGACTGCCGGCCATAATCCCTATGACCCGATTAAACTGTTGTCATCCAAGAAAATGCTTTATCTGATGGAGCAATTTCAAACCTTTTTTGACTTGGTAATTTATGACACTCCACCGCTGGTGGGGCTAGCGGATGCACATATCCTTGCAGCTCAGACTGATGGTACATTGCTAGTGGTGAAGATCGATCGCACCGACCGCTCTCTGGTGGCTAAAGCATTAGAAGGATTAAAAATTTCTGGTGCTTCGGTCTTAGGAACTGTTGTGAATGGGATTAAAGGCTCTAAGCAAGCCTCGTCACCTCGATCGATGGGTTTTGAGACTGTATATAACAATCAACTCACGGTTTTAGGCAATAAAACGCCGGATAAGTAGGTAGGCACAAATAAACCTTGGTGTGTAACCGAATGTAAACCTGTCAGAACCTTTGCGTTGGGGAAGAAATCAGGACACGGCAGTGCCCATAGGTGTCAACTTAAGCTTGAAAGCCTTGATAAATATCGCTTTTATCCGAGTCCAGATCCCCCTAAATCCCCCTTAAGAAGGGGGACTTTGATCGGAATTTGACGCAAAATGCTATTTTTGCGATAAGAGTGATAAACTAGCAAAGAGAGCTAGCTCTGTCAACCGAGATTTCTCGGTAATTTTAATAAAAAGTAAGATAGTCAACAAAAGTGGGTAGGTTATATTTAACCAAGTGCTGTAATCAATTGGTGTGAAACTTAGTTAAAACTGCCCTAGTTGTGGATCGCGCGGGCTACGTCGAACAATTTCTCTCGGAGTCTAAGGACTTTGAGTTTCCCACTTACCGAGTATTTTTATGAGTGTATTTTTATGAGTACAGTTATGGTTGTTGATGATAGCGTAACTCTGCGGCAGATGATCACTGACTTGCTCAAAAGTAGAGGACTGAGCGTCACTGTAGCTAGTGATGGCGTAGAAGCTTTAGAGGAAATCAAGAAGAATCGCCCTGATTTGGTCGTTTTGGATATCGTGATGCCCCGGATGAACGGCTATGAAGTTTGTCGCCGACTCAAAAGTGACCCCAAAACTCAGAATTTGCCAGTGGTAATGTGTTCGAGTAAGAGCGAGGAGTTCGATCGCTACTGGGGAATAAAGCAAGGAGCCGATGCTTATATCGCTAAGCCGTTTCACCCTCAAGAATTGGTCGGCACTATTAAGCAACTGTTACGGGGTTGAGGCGAACGGGGATAGCGAATGGAAAGAATCGTCTGCGGTACTTCCGATTTCTGACTCCCACGGCCTCTCCTAAACTATTCGATTGACGATCGTCCAAACATCTCCGTCCGATCGCACGTAAGGCACTGAAATACTCTTAAAACCAGTAATAAAAGGTTTATAATAAACCTGCCAGTAGCTGGGGCTGATTTGATCGGCGATCGCCTTAAGTCCCTTCACCTCAGAGGCTAGTTCCGCAGCCAGTAAATTAATCCGCTCGGCGTGTCCACGAGCCAGGGTTCTGCCATCTTCAACCTGCTGCTCCATCGAACTCATTTTTTGCAAGTTTCCCGACTGCTGCTGTTTTTGACTCAATTGAGCGGACAAAGCGGCGATCGCATCATCTATCCCCTTGACTTCTACCGACACTTGTGCTGTTTCCCTCGCGTGACGGCGGTAAGCATCCGCGATCGCTTGTGGCGAATCGCCGATCGGGGTGGCGGCGGCAACACTAATCTGCTGGCGTTCCCGTCGCAGCGCTTCAATCTGAGAGCAAATTGCTTCTATGTCTGTCTGAAGTCTGTCCACCTAATTACCATAGTTTTTGGGTATTTTAGCATTTTAAGCTTCTTAAATCAATTCCGGTTGTATCGGAATGATATAGCTCTTCGAGTGCAGTAGGGACACGGCACTGCCGTGTCCTCATCATTGCTTCATCATCAACCACCAAAACCTGAATTCCCTCTAAATTAAGCTGTTACGCATTTAAAATGGTATTGTAGGGTGCGTCAGTTTTAAGGCGTTTCCCATGTACAGTCAGTGTTCTACCCGTGGCACCCTACATGGATAGTTAGTGGTTTAAATGCTCCACAGGAACAACCGGGTAGCCGAAAAGTAAAATTGGATTTAATCAGAAACGCGACTTCCTTAAGAAGTCGCGTTTCTAATCACAATATTGAAGTTTAAGCAGGTTCTAAGTGAGAAATTACCTGTTTCATGTGTGCGGCGATTTTGGCTTCTTTTTCCACAGAATTTGTTTCCATGTAAACGCGCATCAAAGGTTCAGTCCCAGATGGCCTCAAAAGTATCCAACCACCATCTTCAAGATAGAGTTTAATGCCGTCTTTGCGACCAATTTCCTTAACACCAATACCCGCTACTTCCGAGGGGGGATTGTTAGTGAAAGATGCTAAAACGGCTGCTTTGTGGGCGTCGTCGAGGTGCAAGTCAAGACGCTGGTTGTACAGGGGGCCGTCGGCTTCGCGGATGGCTTCTTCGACTAGCTGAGAAAGGGGTTTGCCTTCGTAGGCGATCGCCTCTGCCACCAGCATATCAGCCAAAATCCCGTCTTTTTCGGGGATGTGACCTAAAACGCTCAAACCGCCGGATTCTTCGCCGCCTATGAGTACGGCTGTTTCCCGCATTTTTTCGCCGATGTATTTAAAGCCGACTGCGGTTTCGTAGATTTTCAAGCCGTACTTGGCGGCCATATTGTCGAGTAAATGGGTAGTTGCGACGGTACGGACAATCGCACCTGTCAACCCTTTATTCTTCACCAAGTGACGCGCTAGCAGCAACAGGACAGTATTTGGAGTCAAGACATTTCCTAACTCATCAACAATCCCAAAGCGATCGCTATCGCCATCGGTAGCCAAACCTAAATCTGCTGAATCTTTCTTAACAGCTTCGACTAACTCTACCAACTGTTCGCCCTTGGGTTCAGGCATTCCGCCACCAAACAGCACGTCGCGGTAGGTGTGAAAACTTTCCAAATCGCAGCCACAGTGTTGCAAAACCTCGTCGAGATAGCCACGAGAAGTCGAATAGAGAGCGTCGTATTTTACCTTCAATTTAGCCGATCGAATGCGATCGACATCTATCAAAGTATAGAGAAACTTGAGATATTCGGGTTTGGGGTCAAAAGTAGAAATTTTATCATTGTGGCTGCCGATCGCGGGGGCATCAGAAGCACCAGTAATATTTGCTACAATTGTATCCGTAATTTCCGGGGTGGCTGGGCCCGCGTAGTCGGGGATGTATTTGATGCCGCAGTATGGTGCGGGATTGTGTGAAGCCGTGAACATCAGGGCTCCGGCGGAGTTTAAATGCTTGGCGCTGTAGGCGATGACTGGTGTGGGGCAATCGCGATCGACCACCATGACAGTCCATCCCAAATCTGCGAGTACCTCAGCGGAGGTGCGAGCGAATTCGTCTGCCAAAAAGCGGGTATCGTATGATACTAGAACTGGACGGTCTTTTGTGTAAGCTGTTTCGAGATAACTGGCGATCGCCCGCGTTACTTTCCGCACATTAGCAAAAGTAAAGTCATGGGCGATAAGTCCGCGCCACCCGTCGGTTCCAAACTTGATTTCTGTTGAATTGCTGCTGCTCATTTTAGCTACTCCTTTTGATTTAAGATGTAATCAATCGTACTAGAAGCCTATGCTGTCGAGGCGTATCGGCCGTGTACTTTTCGTACCAAGTCAGTACCTAGCTAAAACTATAAGCTGCTACGCATCCTTTTTTGTTTTGGGAAATATCCGATCACCTTTCTGCTGAAAATTTAAGGTTATTTTTACTTTTTATGTTCAATTTTGAGGCAAAGGCGCCACCCGCGAGCGATCGACCTCCGAATAAGGCTGCGGTGGCCAGGAAGATTCGGGTTAAGATTAATCATGACATAATTTAATGTGCAGGAGAAAAGGGCGATCGAGACGGGGAGGGCGGGCACGGGGCACCGCCCCTACAAAACGATGATTTACCTGAGAATGAAACAGCCCTGCCCT
>NZ_NXIB02000096.1 GCF_002412335.2 Tychonema bourrellyi FEM_GT703 | reverse complement strand
ATCCCCCTCTCCCCCTCTCCCCCATCATTTGAGTTTTTTGTTGAGAATGAAACAGCCCTGCCTCTCCCCCTCTCCCCTGGAGGGGAATCCTACTTCCTTCAGAAAACTCTACCCACGCAAACGGCACTGATTCACTGCTGAGACTATCATTAGGACTAGGTGGCACTCCCCCTTTACCAGTCACAGTAAATGCGTTTTCTGCGGCTTGGATACAGGGATTTGCCACAATTAACTGCTCTGAATTCGTAACATTTTGTGGCAATTCCACTAACCCTTGAGCAGGATTCACCCCAGAAGAACTAAACGTTACTGTTCCTTGCAAAGCCGGGCCTCCGGTTTGGGAAATCGCCGCAATGTCGCTAGTAGAAATCAAAGAAGTTGGGCTTACCTGTAACTGTGCAAATTGAGCATCTGTCAACCCCAAACTGCTTCTCACCTCTTCGCGGCCCACAGCCCGAAAGCCGAAGACATTGGGTACATTGACATTAACACGGCCGCCCCCGGCCGATCGCGCATTAGCCGTAATATCGCTATTTTCCCCTGGGAGAGCCACCAAAATATCGCTGCGGAGATTAATATTTCCACCCTCGGAAGTACCCGCATCCGTAGTGATTCGACTGCCGCGTCGCAACTGGATGCTTTGGGCTTGTAGGTTAATATTCGCTCCCGTACCGGAGACAGTTGTACCATCAATGCGGCCTTTGTTGTCAAGGGCGATCGCATCTGCTACCACATTAATATTACCAGCCCGTCCCGTTCCCGTAGCCTGCACCGTAATTGTAGCTCCATCCCGGACAATTAATCTACCAGCATTGATATTCAACTCACCTGCATTTCCCGTAGCATTGGGATTATTACCGAATACTTGACCGACTGAAGCATCGATCGAACTGACAGATAGACCGTTATTTACACTACCAATTACTTCGATGCGATCGGCATTAATAGTAATATCCCCCACATCTCCTACACCCAAAGAACGCACAGAAATGATTCCCCCATCTCGCACCGTCAACCTCGGCGTATCGACGCGGATATTCCCGCCCCGACTGGAACTCAAAGTTGCAGAAGTCAACGCACTAGTAGTCTGATTCCCGCCAGTTAAAAGTGGAGAAATGCCTGCAATTTCTACTGATTCGCTGGCTGTAACTTTTAAGCTTCCCGCCGGCCCCCCGTTCCTGGAAAATAGGAACCTGCCGATTGACACCCCTGTTCCTAATGTGAAAGCAGAACCGCCAGAGAGACTTAAACGCTTGGTATCAACCGTAATATCCCCCGCTCTTCCATTACCACCGATACTCAGCGTACTGATTCCGGTTGATACAGCAGTTTTCGAGCTAGAGTTGAACAGTTCTACTGATTCAGCAGCTTTAATCGTGATATTCCCTGGTGGGCCACTACTGTAGTTCGTACTGCCGAGCAGAGAACCATCACGCATAATTAATCGTTGAACATCAAGGTTGATGTTTCCTCCGGCACCTGTAGTATCTTTAGCTGTGGCATTATTAATTCCAGAACCCACCATCTCAAAAGTATTAGCACGAATATTTAGATTTCCCCCACTTCCAGCACCAAGCGTAATGCCGCTACCTACTACGCCATTACGCATCAGCAAGCTGGGAGTATCAATAGTAATACTTCCCCCAGCTCCAGCGCCAGAAGTACCATTAAACAAAACAAATTGTGGGTCAAACGGGTCGGTTGTTCCCGATACCAAATATTTAATTACCACCTGTTGGTAGCCTTCAACTCCAAGTCCGCTCATTTCTACTGAATCAGTAGCACGGATGTTGATATTTCCCCCCGCACCATCTCCTAGTGTTAGGGTAGAAATTTGCGCCCCATCCTTGATTTGCAAATTTTGGGAATTAATATCGATGCCTCTACTATCAATATTTCCGAGTGTCATTGCATAAATTCGGGAACCGTTGAGGGAGACATTTCCACCTCTGATATCAACTTTGCCACCTCCAACTCCACTGGTGTTAATCACGCTACCTGCGGAGAGTTCAATATTGCCAAAGTTTTGAATATTATTATAGTTAAAAGTTAGACCTAGCGGAGTTTGTGCGAAATTAACTAAACCCGAACTATCAAGACTACCGAGGACAATTTGTCCGCCACTAGCTGTTAAGTTACCACTGGGAAGTTGAACACTGCCTCCAATTAAGGCTAATGTTTGACCGGGGTCTACGGCTAAACCGACTTGATTGGTGATTGGAGTTTCTAGGGGAAGTTTGGGCTGGTTGATTTGTCCAGTTGCGATTGAGCGATTGACAATTGCACCGGGATTATCTCGAAATCTCAAACCCACCGGAATATTTACTGTTAATAGTGGCGATGTTTGCGGGTTGGTACTGCTGAATTCAAAGCCGTTATTAAAAACAATACTATCAGCAGTGGAACCGATAAATGAGCCACGCAAATCTAACCGAGCATTCGGGCCGAAGACAATTCCTTTTGGGTTGATTAAAAAGAAGTTGGCGTTTCCCTGTACTCCTAATGTTCCTAAAATATTGGACTGGTTGTTGCCGGTGACGCGGGTGAAAATGTTGGAAATGCCATTGGGATTGACAAAATAGGCTCCACGCCCTTCACCGATGTTGAATTCGCCGAAACTGTGAAAGAGATTTGAGCCGCGTGTTGCGCCGCCTTGAATGCGATCGATCGGCAAGTTATTGATTGTATCGGAAACCGCGCGTGAGCTTTCATTGCCTAAACTGCTGTCTGGGATGATTTGGGCGATGGCGGGAAATGGTGACAGCACTAAAGCAGCAAACAGTAAAGTAAATTTTAAGCGACGCATAAATAAACTCCAATTAGTTAAGAGGAAGGCAATGCTTTAACATGACTTATTACTAGAATCGGCTGTTTATGAACGGGCAAGATGCCCATTCCACAAGAGGATTTATTTGTTGTGGAACAGGCATCTTGCCTGTTTTGTTCCAACATATAAGTTCAACGCAACCTACAAATTTAAAACGCAAAATAATTGATCCTAAAGTAGATGCCTTTTTCCTGGAAAGTTCGATCGCCCCCTCCGACATTAATCAAAGGAATACCATAATCTAAACGCGCATTAAA
The DNA here is from genome assembly GCF_002412335.2 of Tychonema bourrellyi FEM_GT703. Lineage (GTDB taxonomy): Bacteria > Cyanobacteriota > Cyanobacteriia > Cyanobacteriales > Microcoleaceae > Microcoleus > Microcoleus bourrellyi. Next base: position 12,124 of record NZ_NXIB02000096.1, on the reverse strand, counting down.
CCGATCGCCCATTTGCCACAACAGCCCCACACCCGCACCCAGAAGCTTGTCAGAATCAGGATTCGCTTTTTCGCCAGAATGGTTCCAACCTACACCCAAATCGATAAATGGAGCCACCTGCAACAATCCTTTGACCTTCGGGACGCGCCAAATCGGGATACGCACTTCCGCGCTGGCGATCGCACCGCTATCAGTCAACAGCAAATCTTGGCGATATCCGCGTACACTCTGCACGCCACCGATCCCGATTTGTTCGAGAGAAAGCAAGGGGCGATCGGCTAATTGAATGTCAGAACGTACAATCAGTAAGGTTTCTGGTGCTAGCAGTCGCACATATTGGGCTTGTCCGCGCCATGCCAGAAAACGGCTGTTTGGCCCGCTATTATTGCTAGTAGCGCCGAAAAGATTAGTGCCGATCGAGAATTGCGATCGCGCCGCGAACACTTGATTGGAACTACGCTGGACGTATTCTTGAAAAAAGCGGACAGCAGAAACACGGGTTTCACCGCGATCGTTTGCACCCGCCGACAGCGGAAATGGTTCACCAGAAAGGGATGTATTGCTTTCTTGCCGCGATAATGTTACTCCCAAAGCCAAATTGCGATCGGGCTTTTCCACAATCGGTTGGCGGTAACTTAATTCGTAAGTGCGCGACTTTCCCTCAATCCCCGCAGCATCAAAGGGTTCCTCAATAATATTCGTGCTAGCAGCACCCACCGCCAACCGAATTGTCCCGTTGCGAGGATTAACTGGAATTGTATAGCTACCGTTGATTTCATTGCTACCGTCGGTGTTAGCGTAGGATACCTCCAAGCCGTCCCCCAAACCGAGCAAATTTGCTTGATTGATTCGCACGCCGCGCCGAAAACTGCCAACACTGGGCGATCGATTATTGTCTGTGAATACTTCGCCACTAAAGCTGTCTGCTTCTTTGACTCGGACTTCTAAGCGACTTTTTTCCGGGCTGCTTCCGGCTTGCAATTCGGCGGAAATATTCGCAATTAAGGGGTCTAGTTGCAGCAGTTGTAAGGCTTGCAGCAGTCGATCGCGATTCAATGGCTTTTTGGTAGCAATGGCTAAGCGCGATCGCACATAACTTGCATTCAAGCGCCTGTTTCCAGTAATCACAATTTCTTCTAATCCGCCTTCGACAATCTGAATTTTCACCACCGCCCCTTGTCTGGGAAAGCTTTGGTTGGCGGGAATTACGGCACCGGAATTGATATATCCGGCTGCTAAGTATTTTTGGGTGACAGCCGCTTCCACTGCGATCAGTTCGGCGAAGGTGATTTCGCGTCCCACGAAGGTTTGGGTGATTTCGGCCAGTTCGCGATCGCTAAAAGCTGTGTTCCCCTCAAATTCAAAGCGATCGACCCGAATTGTACCCGGAATCTCCGGTCTAACTTCGCCCTCAGCGGGTGTTGGCTGGGTTGGTTGGAGGGGAGACAGTTCGGGGGGTTGTGGTGGCCCAGGAGCGGGTAATTCGGGTTCTCTGGGTTGAATTGGGTTGGGGAGTTGGCTGATCTCGTTGACCGTTGACTGTTGACTGTTGACTGTTGACGGGTTGAATAATACCGATGCAACTGGATTTGATATGAGTTGGGAATCGCGATCGATTTCTGTGGGTAAGTTTTGGGGATTGGGGAGTTCTAAATTATCAAGATTTGAGAGGGAATTTTCAATTTTACTCGCAGTTGCTTTGGCTGGTATTCCTAATAATAAAAATGCAAAAATAACTATAAATATAAGTAGTTTGTTGGAGCGGTAAGTCATGTTATTTATATAATTGAATGATGAAATTAAACCGCGAAGGCGCGAAGAGCGCGAAGGAAGAAAGGAAGAAGATAGACTTTTTCTTTCCCCCATTGGGGCCGCAGGCGGGGTTCTTCCTTTGCGTCCTTAGCGTCTTCGCGGTTCGTTTAATCTTACTTCATTTGACTACTGGGTCAATCCAACTAATTTAGCGCTCAAATCCCACATCCGATCGCCTTTTTCGTCATCCCTAGCCTGGGGAGAAACCTTCTGCACAAAAGATGCGCCATCTTTTTTCTGACGGTTCCCCCAACTCCAATACGCGCCGGATTGCTTGTATTCGGGATCTGCCACCACCATCGCCAATCTTTCCCCTGCCAACTCCTGCGAAACGTAACCTCCGGTAATATTTTTTTGGAACAAGGGGAAAAGTTTCTGAAACAAGGGATAGTGATTGCGGAAAAGCGGTGTATCAGCAACGCATCCCGGATACAGCGATGTAAAAGTAATCCCGGTGGATTCATGAAAACGTCGGTGCAATTCCCGCATTGTCAGCACGTTGCAAACTTTGCTATCTTTGTAAGCCTTGACTGGTTCAAATTTCTTGCCATCAACCATCGAAACAGGGTCTTTAAAACCCGCTTCAAAGCCTTCAAACTTGCCCAAATCCGGCCGTGGCGGAATTTTCCCACCCAACTCGTCTGGATTGTGAGTCACGGTTCCCAAAATCACCATCCTCGCATCCGCATAGTAGGAAGGCTTCATATTCTCCATCATCAGGTTACACAGGAGAAAATGGCCGAGGTGATTGGTAGTCATCGTCAACTCAAATCCCTCTGGGCTACGCAGAGGTTCCTTAATCAAAGGCATATAGATGGCGGCGTTACACACCAAAGCGTCCAAGGGCCTGCCGCTTGCCTTGAATTCCCTCGCAAACCGTCGCACGCTATCCAAATCGCCTAAGTCTACCTGCATGATGGAGTAGCTACCCTGGGGAATGTCTAACTCTTGGGCTGCGTCTCCGGCTTTTCGCACATCCCGACAGGCCATGACTACGTGCCATCCCTTTGCTGCAAGGGCTTTCGCGCCGTACAAACCGACGCCGGAGGAGGCACCGGTGATGATAACTGTTGACTTGTGATTTTGTGCCATTATCTTAAAAACTGCTGCGATCGCGATTGATGATTTTCAGACTCTCAAACCACTAAGCTGGTAGCTCGGATGTTTTGAGATGTCCTACATTTATTAGAATATGGCGAAATGTTCTCGATCTCAACGTTCTTTTTCCCATTCGGCTAGATCAAGTCAATCAATTTTAGATTTTAGATGTTAGATTTTAGATTTTAGATTACCCAGAGCCCCGACTTCTTTAAAAAGTCGAGGGGTTCTAACAGCAGATGTCACCTATCTAATCTGGAGGATCATGAAACAGATTGAGATTCCTGATAGGTAGGGAAGTCAACATAACCTTCTGGGCCAAAAGAATACCAAGCGCCCATTTCAGCAGGCGGATTGAGCGGCCAGCCATGAGTGAAACGCTCTACCAAATCGGGATTGCTGATCAAATCTCGACCAAAGGCGATTAAATCGGCAACTCCGCTACTAATGGCGGTTTCGGCGAGTTCTTGAGTATATCCGCAGTTGCCGATTAGCGTACCTGCAAACACCTCGCGAAACTCTCCTAGCATCATTGGCGTTCCCAATTCATGAAAGCCAAAAGCTAAACCATCCAAAAGGTGAAGATAAGCTAGGTTGTAGGTATTTAACTGCCCTGCGATATACAGAAAACTTTCTCGATAATCTGGAGAACCCATGTCATTGTAAACACCGTTGGGAGAAAGTCGCACTCCCACTCTGTTGGCTGGAAATACTGTGATAATTGCTTCTACAATTTCCTTAAGAAAACGGTAGCGGTTTTCCACTCCACCGCCATAGGCATCAGTTCGATGATTGGTTTTGGTTTGCAGGAATGTGTCAATTAGATAGCCGTTAGCCGCGTGAATTTCTACACCGTCAAAACCTGCATCTTTTGCTCGTTCTGCGGCTTTGCGGTAGTCTTCTACAACGATCGCAATTTCATCGGTTTCTAGAGCGCGAGGAGTTTCGTAGGGTTGTTTCCCTACAGGGGTATGAAGCCCTTCTCCATTAATTTTGACCGCAGACGCTGCAACGGGCAATTGACCGTTTTCATGAAAACTGCTGTGGGAAGCTCGCCCGCAGTGCCAAAGCTGCATAAAAATCGGTGTTTCGCGAGTTTGAACCGCAGTCACAATCTGTTTCCAGGCTTCAAGCTGCTCGTCTGAATAAATACCGGGGGTATTTTGCCAGCCAATGGCTTGGGTAGAAATCACTGTGGCTTCGGTAATGATTAAACCCGCAGAAGCCCGCTGAGCATAATACTCTGCCATCAAGGGGTTGGGCATCCGGGTTTCACCGGCTCTGCTTCGTGTCAATGGTGCGAGAACTACTCGGTTTTTTAGTGGTAAATCTCCGAGTTTGAAGGGGCTTAGCAGTGCTGGCGATGTTGTTTGGATACTCATGGTTTTGCTATTTTGTCAACTGAATAATTAGGGAAATTTGCGATCGCTTCTTACAATAACTTGAATCGATCGATCGCAATGATAACGGCATCACATATTCGCGCGTAATTCAGAACCTGCGTAATTTTGAGCAAAATTAAAATGGCGTTTCTGCCTTTAGGTATAGTCTTTTTCCCAACTGCGGGTGTTCAAAGGAAATTTCCCTTGCGTGTAAGTGTAACCGACTCGCAACAGCGGAACATCCATAAAGTCGATCGCCCAAAATCGGTATTCCCAATCCTCTCACATCGGCTGCATGAACTCTCAATTGGTGGGTACGCCCGGTTAGTGGCACAAATTCGAGGCGATCGCAATTTCCCTCTCTCCCAATTACCTGAAACTCAGTCACACTGGGTTTTCCACTCTCAAAATTGACTTGTTGGTAAGGCCTGTTTTCTGGATCGCCCCAAAGTGGCAGTGCGATCGACCCAAATTTCATATTTATCACACCGGAAAGCACTGCTTCATACACTTTGTGAACCTGTTTTTTTTCAAATCGCAAACTAAGTTCTCTGTAGGTTTTTTTGTCCCGTGCTAATATCAAAATTCCCGATGTTTCCAAATCCAAACGATGCACTGCATTTAAGTTAAAACTGTCTGCCAATAAGTTGCGAAAACGACTTAAGACACTATCTTGATTTTCTAAGTAGCGACCAGGAACTGATAGTAAACCTGAAGGTTTATTGATGACAATTAACCATTTATCTTGATAAATAATTGGTAGCATTTCCCTGGGATCGGGAACAGGCAAGATGCCTGTTCCACAATCATAATCATTGTTTGTGGGGTGGGCATCTTGCCCGCCTCTATTTCTATTGTTAGCAACAGGCAAGATGCCTGTTCCACAATCAAAGTTAATCTTTGTGGGATGGGCTTCTAGCCCGTCTCTATTTTGAGATAATCCTGATAGCAAAAACCCCATCAAAGGCTGACACCGATCGCCACAAGCACCATAAAACTCTCCCTGAACCTTGTCCCCCAATGACGGCCCCCACCAAAACTCCGCCATTGCCAACGGTTTCAGATTGTGTAATGCTGCACAGTGGAGCAATTTTGGCGCACAACAATCCCCGGTTCCCGTCGGTATCGAACCACTGGGCATCAATTGCTGGAGCGATCGCGATTTACCCAAAAAATTCACCAAAGTATAAGCCTCGTGCATCTGCGTCTGGAGTTCGCGGGAAAGTTCTTTTCGCCGTTGTTTCACTTCACGCATCTGCTGATCCGCAAGATCAATTAAGTGCTTAAGTGGCTGCAATTTCTCATCCCGATTCCGCTTAAATTGCCTGCGCTCAATTCCCTCTAATCTACTTGCTTGATTAAGTTCTTCTAAAGCTATTTCCAGTGTTTCTCCTACCAGAGTTCTGCACAATAAATCGCGTTTTTCATCTCGTTGCTGCTTGCAAGTTTTGTGCCGATCGCCCAAATCACCTAATTCCAACTCAAACTCCCGCAATAGCCTCTCATATTCCCCACGCTGGGGCAGTTCCTTCAGGGCGATCAGTTCCTGTTTCATCGACTCCAATTCAGCCAAAGTGTGAGCTTCTGCCAAAGCCACTCGATCGCGTCCGGGAATCGGCTCTACCCAGCCTTCAACAGCGCTACAACCGTTCAAAAGCCCAGAAAATGCTTTGAGTACCATTTTTACCCCACCCACGGTTTCAACTAGCAATACGCCGTACATTTTGCCCTCGCGGGAATGACACTCGTCCCCAGCTAGGTGCTGCATCAAACCACGGGCGATCGCCTCACACTCAAATGTCCGAGGCAATCTCAGCAAGTCACCGCTTTGAGGACAAAGGCCTTGATACCAATAATTCGAGCTAGAGGCGATCGAGTCCCAATTAGCATCCGTAAAATCTAAAAGTGTGTGCAGAAATACCATACAAAGTTTAATTAAAAATATAGCCAATTAAGTACAACACAAGTTAATATTAAGAACGCAAAGCTTGTTGTCCTACAAAACCTTTATGTGCAAGGCCCATGTCAGACTTCTCAACTTCTGCCCCGAAAACCTCCAATAACAACTTGTCAAACCCCCAATCGACCTTGCTACCTCCATTTTTCAGGATTTTTGCAGCATTTCGAGATTACGATCGGGGCAATAGATTGTACGCATCGGGAAGATACGAAGCGGCAGTGGATTATTACGGCAGAGCAGTCCAAACTAAGCCAGATTGGGCGAGGGCCTGGCTGAATTTGGGTAAGGCTTACAAACAATTGGGTCAATATGTAGAAACTGTAGCTTGTTGCGATCGGGCGATCGCTCTCAAACCACAGGAATATTGGGCTTGGATGCTACGCGGTACTGCGCTACTAGACTTACAAAATTACTCCGAGGCGATGACGGGTTTTGACCAAGCAGTTCTTATCAATAGCGAAAAACACGAAGCTTGGTATCAACGGGGACGAGCTCTGGAAGAATTACAGCAGTGGGATGCTTCGGCAAGTTCTTACAAAAGAGCAACCGAACTTCATCCCAATTTACCCGCAATGTGGTGTCGCCAAGGCAATGTGCTTTTGCAAGCGCAACGGAATGCCGAGGCTGTGGCTGCTTACGAGCGCGCTGTCAAACTGGTACCGACTAATTGGGAAGCTTGGTTGAACCGAGGTTTGGCTCTGATGAAGACTGAACGTTATCCTGAAGCTGTCACTTCTTACGATCGCGCCATTCAACTACAACCCACAAATTGTCTGGCTTGGTTCAATCGAGGTATTGCATCAGCAAAACTCCACCGATATGTAGATGCAGTCAGAGCTTACGATCGCGTAATTGAGCTACAACCCAACGACTACGAAGCTTGGTTTTATAAAGGCATGGCCCTCAAACACCAGCAGCGTTATGCAGCCATCGCTTGTTTCGACAAAGCTATTCAAATTAATCAATTGTATCCTGAAGTCTGGATCGGCCGCGGCCAAACTCTGTCAGAATCAGAAGAGTATGAAGAGGCGATCGCAGCCTTTGACAAAGCAATTCACATCAATCCGAATTTCCCCGAAGCTTGGCTAGGTAGAGGCATCGCTTTAGCTGGATTGGAACGATACAAAGATGCGATTATTGCTTACAGTAATGCCCTGCAAATTCAAGGTAATTTTCTAGAAGCTTGGAACTTGCGAGGTGAAGCTCTCGAACAATTGCAACAGTACGAAGAGGCGATCGCCTGTTATGACAAAGTAATTTCTCTAAGTTCTGAAGCAAAAATATCATCAAAAGTTGGATTGCAGCAAGGAGCAGCCCTGGAAAAATTAGAGCGCTACAAAGAAGCCGTCGCAGCATACAACAAAGTCATTAAAATCATGCCAGACAATTTTGAAGCTTGGTTAAAACGCGGTAATGCTCTGGAAAAAATGCAGCAGTACGAACCATCTCTGCTAGCATACGATCGAGCAATTACTATTTGGCCAGACAACTATGAAGCCTGGATGCACCGAGCAATTTTGCTAGCAAAAATGAAACGCTATGCAGAAGCAGTCATCGCTTGTGATCGAGTAATTCAAATGAAGCCAAACAACTGGGAAGCCTGGGCTCACCGAGGTGATGTTTTGCAAAAATTGGAGCGGAATCAAGATGCCATTAGTTCCTATGGAGTTGCCTTAGAAATCAAACCAGACTATTATGAAGCTCTCATGAGTCGAGAAGAATTGAGAATGAAGGACACCATGCCAGGAAAATGGTAATTAATAGCATAAAATGAAAAAATTATTAGATGAAATACTTTCAGTAGAAACCTCAAATCGCATCAACAGCCAACCTACAAAATTCTTTGACAATGCTTATCAAGCAGCATTAGCGATCGAGGGAACAACCTACGTGCAAGGATTTTTGGTTGTATCTGGAATCCCAGACAAAGTGATTGAGTATAGTTGGATTGAATTAGGCGATCGCATTATTGATCCAACCTTCCCCCACATCGGTTTAAATGCGGAAAACCTTTACTATTTTCCAGCACAAAGTCTGAGCCTCAAGCAAATAACAGCAATCATAGAAGAGTCCAAAGAAGATTATCCTCTTGACGATCCACTGCCCGTTTATGGAGATTTGCCCTATGAATATTACGGCGACTTAATGTTAGGCGGGAAAGATTACCAAACCGCTTATTTGTTGGCTTTAGATAAATGCCGAGAATTGAATCCACCTCAAATAGAGGAAACAAAATGAAAATGCAGGAAGCAGATGCAGCAATTTCTGAATTTGAAAAATCGCAGTTACCCAGCGTTTGGGCAGCTTTGAATAAAAGCCAAATCATTGCAGAAATGCGATCGCGCATCCAAAGTCCTTTCCAAGTGAATCAAGGCGGACAACCTTTTTGTGGCCCCGCCACCATCGCATTCACACTGATCAACCAAAACCCCCTCCGCTACGTCGAAATCTGTCGCAATCTTTTTGAAACAGGCAGTTTTCGGACTCAATCTATGCGATCGATTTCTCCCTCAATCCCCCTACGAAGTAGCAAAGGAAACTTGCGAATGCCTCAAGTAGATTGGATGCTATTATCAGCGCTGCGGGAATCAGAAAACTTGATATTTCCAGTCGAACCAAACGCCCCAGAAATTATCCGCAATATTAGCGGTATGACCAAATCTTGGGAAATGGCTGGCTGGGCGCGAGAAATTCTGGGTAGTCGCGATGTGAAATGTCACTATGCTTATTTTGGTGGCGACATTCCAGCGCTGCGGGCCGCCGATGCAGCGATTCAGGCTGGGGGATTTGCTTTTGCTTTGATTACTGCTGAAGGAATGCTGGGAAATAAACCGCCGCTGATACCTTATCCCAGTCACTGGGTAGCGTTGACGGGAAATATGTTAATTCAAGATCGCGATCGGGTGAGCTTTGATGTCTATACTTGGGGTAAGCAAATGCGCGTGGATCTTCCTAAAAGTTCTTTTGAGAAGTATTTTTGGGTAGTCATTGCCGGAAGTTAATCAAATTTACCTCACGAAACAGCACCATTCTCGTTTAACAGGCAAGATGCCTGTTCCACAAAGTGTCAGTTTTGTTGTACAGCACCATTCTCGTTTAACAGGCAAGATGCCTGTTCCACAAAGTGTCAGTTTTGTTGTACAGCACCATTCTCGTTTAACAGGCAAGATGCCTGTTCCACAAAGTGTCAGTTTTGTTGTACAGCACCATTCTCGTTTAACAGGCAAGATGCCTGTTCCACAAAGTGTCAGTTTTGTTGTGGGGTGGGCATCCTGCCCGCCCATAAAAGGCTTAAATAGTCAGTATTTTGGCTTAATTAAAAATGCCCAAGATTTACACCCAGGCGGAACTTATTAACATCCTGGAAGCAGAACGCCAAGCTTGCTTGCACGGGCGGCGTCTCAATCTGGCTGAAACCGATTATACAGGAAACCCGGTGATCGATCGCTTTCTCAAATCTGAGGGCGTTCAAAAGTTCACTGCTTATCAAAATTTCAAGGCCGCTGTACACGAATATCAACGGGAACATCAAGTTTCTGGGATTGTTTGGCGGGAAATGACGGTTAAAGGAAACACCCTTAGTTATCCAGCAGTCGAGGATGAATTAATTGCTTTACCAATTGATTTAATGACGCTGAAATCAGCCAAGATTTCGATGCTGGAATTCTGGCGGCAAGTCACTTTGGGGATGGATTTGTATTTAAGCATTAACAGTGGCAAGGATTTTCGTGCGATCGAGCCTATAGACGTAGAGGCGATCGTACAGCGCACAGAATGGGCTAGTCTTTGGAAGTGGGAAAAGTTGGATTTTTTAGAAATCTTGCTGCAATTGGGCTGGGGGAAGCCGGAGGAGGCTTATTACAAGCGGGGATGGCCAACATCGGGGAGCGAGTATATTCATGCTGTCAAACCCGGACAGAAACCAATTTGTTAATTGGTTATTTGTTAGTTGTTAAACGAACCACAAAGACGCGAAAAGCGCGTTCGGCGTAGGGGTTCCCGAAGGGTAGGGTAGGAAGAACTGCATTTCCTTCTTTCTCTTCCTTCGTGTCCTTAGCGCCTTCGCGGTTCATTTAATCTTACACTCACATCTGACAAAGTATCAAACCAAACCACTGATTTGGATCGGTCCAAACTTCTACAGGCTTTAAGCCACGACTCGCAAGTTCTTCCTGCACAGTATGAAGCTTGAACTTGCGAGAAATTTCACTTCTGATCGTTTCTCCCGCTGCAAATTCAACTGTTAAATCGAGAGCGCGTAAGTTCACTGTTTGTGCTTTTTGGCTTTTCAAGTGCATTTCAATTTGACATTCTGCTTGATTATAAAATGCCAAATGCTCGAACTGCGTCAAGTCAAAATTTCCTTCATACTTCCGATTCAAATGCCGGAGCATATTCAAATTAAATGCAGCCGTCACCCCTTGATTGTCATCATAGGCAGGCTCTAAAATATCCTTGGATTTGTCCAAATCAATGCCCAACAAAAAATACTCTCCAGGCTGCAATGCACCGACAATTTGTGAGAAGAATACATCGCATTCTTGAGGGCCCAGATTGCCGAGGGTGCTACCTAAAAAACAAATCATTCGGCTTGGCAATGGCGATGGGGCGATTTTTGCCAAAGCTAATTCATAGGTGCTGACAAGTCCGTGAATCTGGAGTGATGGATAGTCTGCCAAAAGTTGATCGGCGCTGCTTTCTAGGATAGTGGGACTGATGTCGATCGGCAAATAATGCAGGGGATATTCCCGTTGACTGTAAGCATCGAGGAGAATCCGCGTTTTGGTGGAACTACCGCTACCTAGTTCGACGATTTCGCAGGGGCCTGTCAGATTTGCGATCGCCCCCGCACATCCTTCCAAAATCGCCGCCTCAGTGCGTGTCACGTAATATTCGGGCAACTGACAGATCAACTCGAACAGGTTCGATCCGCGATCGTCGTAAAAATACTTGGGAGGTAAGGATTTGGGGGTTTGAGTCAACCCGCTAACTACATCGCTACCAGCATTGATTTCTGCCGATGTCGGTGCCGCAGCATTTACCAGTCGCTCTAAGTGTAAGCGATTTGCCTTCGTTGAGGCTGAATTTGTCTTCTCAGAAAGTCTTGAGGATTTCATACAGTAATGTGAAGATACACAAATGGATACAGGACGTATGGGTTCATCTAAAAACCCGGTTTCTCAAAGAAACCGGGTTTCTGCTCTTTGTTAGGTTACATTATTGTGGAACAGGCATCTTGCCTGTTCAATAATTATTGTGGAACAGGCATCTTGCCTGTTCAATAATTATTGTGGAACAGGCTTTCCGGCCTGTTCAAGACGGCTTTTTTTGGAGATGTCTATTGAGCGCAGCGAAAACCAGCGATAATTTGTCCCACGCCCGGATCATACCACCGCCGAGATAGCCAAGCAAACGACACATAAAATTAACGTTAAAGTTAAACTATAACCCCAGCAGTATAAGGAGAATTTTGAATGTTCCTCGACGAACTCATCCCGGTAGCCAAAGAATTGCTGGAACAGCCGATCGCATTTACGGGCGGATTTGTGTCTGGCCTGCTTCGCCTTAACCTTCAGGAAGACCCAGTTAAAAGCTGGATTGATGAGCAAACAGGTTCAACTTCCTACACCCCCCCCGCCAGCGAAACCACCAATGGTAAGAGTAACGGGCCTCAGTCAATCTCGATCGACTAAGATATAAAGGAGGACACTCCAAAAGCCCATTGGTGTCAACTTAAGCCTGAAAGCCTTGGTATCTCTCGTTCATAGCCAAGTCTAGATCCCCCTAAATCCCCCTTAAGAAGGGGGACTTTGATCGGACTCTTGTCCCCCCCTTCTTAAGGGGGGCTAGGGGGGATCTAGGCTTAATAGTC
>NZ_NXIB02000095.1 GCF_002412335.2 Tychonema bourrellyi FEM_GT703 | reverse complement strand
GCCCCATGCCCCATGCCCCATTACCAATCGATGAAATCATCCTCATCTGACTCAGAAGACAACTGAGTTAAATCCGATTCAGGTTCGAGTCTAAAAATTTCCGACTCCCAAACCTCCAAGCCATCCGAGAAATCCACTACTTCCCCATCAAACATTTCAGCCCACACTCCAGCAGAATGCACTACATCTTGGGCATCAGTCCGCACCGCCACAGCTTGAGTGTTTAAATCATTCCCAGAGGCGATCGACCCATTAGTCTCCCGCCGAGGTTCAGAAATATTTGAGGGCTTGACGCTAGTATTTTCCGGGGCTGATGGGCTTTTTTGTACTTCTTCCCTATTCCTCAAAAAATCATTAGGAATGTCAGCAAAAGGGGAGTTCTCCTCTGGTGGATTAGCATCGCCCACAGGATTAGGATTCCGAGAATTTTCACCAATACGTCGGTTAGAAATTGGCAAATCTTGGGAACGTAAACTATTAGTTTCCTGGGGATTTGTCATACCCAGTTTCACTACTATTCGACGGTTAAAAATTTGCAAAAAAGCTTCTTCAATATTGGCTACTTTATCTTTAACCATATTCAACAACGGCTGTGAATTAATCCTCACAACAGCAGCATCATTACTAAAACTTACTAGATGCCCGTGTTGGCGAAGTAGCGATTGAGTACCGGGGGGTCTTACGTGAACAACTACCTGTTCCCATATTCGATTTAGATCAATTTCATCGGCTGAATTAGTCGGTGTATAATTTGTTTGATTCGTTTCAGCAGTTGGTACCGATGCGGGAATTGGTGCGGTCGATGTGATTTCTGTGCGATTAGCAATAGGTGGCGACTGAGGTGGAGGATTTTGCGAATTGGGAACTGAAGATTGTTGAATATTAGATGTCTGGCTCCCCGCCGACTGTGACGGTTGGGGGGGTGTCTGGCTCCCCCCCTTAGCAAGGGGGGGTTGGGGGGGGTAAATTTGTTGCTGCTGAGTTCTAATGGCTGAGGGTAATAATCCCAATAGCGTTACTTCCAGCCACAAACGCGGCTGAGTGGTGTTTTTAATTTGCACTTCGTGGGTTTGCAAATGTTTCTGACTCGCCAAAATTAACTCGGCATCCCATTGAGTCGCAAACTTGACAAGTTTATCCCAAGTTGCTGATGTTAGAGCTACTAAATCCGACCGTTTTGGTGCAGCTTTTGCTATGAGCAAATCTCGGTAAAAACTGGCGAGATTCTGAAGGACGATGAGTGGTTCTCGACCACGATTCATCAGGTGACGAGTCATGTCTACTAAGGCTGTAGGGTCATCTTTTTTGATAGCTTCTAGCAGTTCCATTAAGTCATTTTCTGGGACTGCGCCGACTAAATCCCAAACTTTTTCGACTGTAATCTCATCTGGAAATAAACTTAGTTGGTCGAGCAAACTTTCGGCATCTCGCAGTCCTCCTTGGGCGAGTTGAGCTACCATATATACTGCGTCGCTGGCTATGTTGATATTTTCTAATTTGGCAATTTTGTGTAGGTGAGCGGTCATTGAGTCGAGGGCAATACGGCGAAAGTCGAATCTTTGACAGCGAGAAATAATTGTTGGTAATACTCTTTGAGGGTCGGTTGTTGCTAGGACGAAAACAACGCGATCTGGTGGTTCTTCTAGAGTTTTTAGTAAGGCATTAAATGCCTGGGTACTTAGCATATGAACTTCGTCTATTACATATACTTTATAGCGGCATTGGACGGGGGAAAATTGAGCACGTTCGATCAAATCTCGGATGTTATCAACTCCTGTGTTGCTGGCGGCATCGATTTCTATTACATCTAGCGTGGAACCTCTGGCAATTTCTTGACAAACGTTGCATTTGCCGCACGGTGTGGGGGTAGGAGCGCCGGTGGAAATACAGTTGAGGGATTTGGCAAAAATTCTAGCACTGGAGGTTTTACCAGTGCCTCTGGGGCCGGTAAATAGATATGCTGGTGCTATGCGGTCTTGGAGGATGGCGCTGGTGAGGGTTTGGGCGATCGCCTCTTGACCCACTAATTCGGCAAAAGTCTGGGGGCGATATTTGTGGTGGAGGGGTTCGTAGGTCACGATCGAATATGGGTGTTATGTTAGCTGAGGAGGTGTTTATATGCGTAAATTCACTCGTATAATAAAGATTTACATATTTTTTAGTCAAGTATATACATATATAAACTATAATATATCACAGACTATTCACCATTGCTTTTTGGCGATGCAATGGCGCGATTTTCCGATATTTCGGAAACCTGCTTACAGTTAAAGATAAAGTATTAATTAGAGGGTGCCCGTTTGAGTTGTATAAATCCAGTTGTATAAAGATTGTGGTAGAAAGAGGTCAATGTTGCTCGATCGAGTTGCAATGTCAGCTTCACTCCGGGGCATTCTATAAATATAGCGTCAAATCTTACCATTTAAAAGCCCATGTCAACCCAAATAATCCTTGTAGAACCAAGGTTGGCAGTAGCCTCTCCCAAGCCCAAACAGACTAAACCAGGAGGTTTACCCTCCGATCAACTCTTGATGGGAGCATCGGGATTACTGTTGTTATTGCTTGTCGGTTTAGCGATGTTTAGCAAGCTCAAAATGGATGGTTTGAACAAGAAACTCAACTTTGAGGAATTTAGAAATCGAGAACTCCAGAAAAAATATAAAATGGCTCTGGAAACGATGTCAAAAATGGAAAAAAATCCCGACCTCATCCACTCACGAGACTTTAATTTAGACTATCTGAGAATGCGGATGGCGGAAGAAGTTTTTCACTTTGCCATTGTGAATCAAATTAAAGTCAAAGTCAAAGATAAAATTAGTATTGCCCTGCGTCCTACTCAGGGTGGTGTAGGGGATAATAGTGGGAATGCTGGCAGCGGTAGACAAGTGGATTCGATGTTTGATATCGAATACGAAACTGGTGATCCGACTGTAAAAATTGAAAAGCGAGTGTTGTTTCGGATTCAAATTAAGCTGATGAAACTGCCAACTCAGGCAACGTCGGCAACAATTAATCAAATTATTGATTGCTTGGAAACTTACCTGAGTCCTTCGGACGATCATGATAGTTGGCAGCCGACAATTCAAGGTCGGATTGTTCACATTGAATGGGATCAAAAGGCAAAGCCAACGCCGATGTTGGTGCTGGAACAGTCAAATGAAGGAGTGAATGTTACTTTCAGAACTACTAGGGCTGCTGGGGGAGTACCTGCGAATGCCAATGACAGTCAATTAGCCGCTGGTAAGGGTGCAAAAGGTGCTGCTAAGAGTCCAAGTAAAACGGCATCTAAGAGTTCTAGTAAGACAGGCACTAACCGTCCGAGTTCCCGGAAATAATTGTAAATATATTTCAATTATTTAGGGAAATCAAACAGCACTTCTGTCATGTAATGTTCTGCCCAATCTTGACCGAAAGCTTTTTCGAGTACGCGACGGGTTTTGTCGTTTTGTTGCTGCTGGGTGCAGTAGTAAATTTGAGCGTCAAGAATTTTCGATGCTTCGGCGACAGAAACTGGTTCTGAGGCGATCGCCAGTTTACAGTGAATTTCGACGTAGGATTCAACTATGTCCAGAAATCGATTTTCTTCTTCTTTGGAATCGGGGCGCACAAATAGGCAAAATTCTGAGAAAATATCGCCCCAGTCGGGAATTTGGCGGGGACAGGAAAACTGGTTAACGGGGAGAGTTTGCAGTCGAGTGCGGTAGGTTTCTGATAAAGTGCGATCGGAATTTAGGGGAGAAAGGTCGGCGATCGCGGCGCTAATTTGGCCTTTACCTGCTACGATGTCGGTACCAAACATCGGCAGCGCGTAGTTGGGTCTGGGAAACATGACGCAGTGCAGAATGTCAAGCATCGGCCCGACTTTGGCGAGTTCGAGGTGTATTTTGCGGAATTGGGGCGTTTGATAGCAGCGGTTTTCGATGATCAGTTTTTCTCCTTCCAAACGCCCTTCGACGTATCCCAAGTCAGCGGGTAGGTGGTAGGGTTCGAGGTCGAGGTAGCGACGCCAGACTGCTTCTATCCGATCGGCTAGTTCGCGGATGAGGTAGTGTTGTTGTTCGCGTAGAGAAGGTTTGGATATGTCTAACATTTCTATTTATGGGCGATCGCTTAATAAAACTTTATTCAACTGTTGTAAGATGCAGGAACAAAGGTAGATACTTTTAAGGATATCAGTAAGATCGACGTGCGATCGAGCAAGTTTTACAGGAGATGAGTTTATGTTTGGTCTAGGACTGCCCGAAATGGGCATTATTGCGGTGGTGGCGATTCTCATTTTCGGGCCCAAGAAAATTCCTGAGTTGGGAAATGCTTTGGGGAAAACCTTGCGGAGTTTTAAGGATGGTGTGGGTTTGGTTGATGATGAAGCTGTGGAGAAGGAGAAGCAGAAAGATCAGGATCAAGAGGTTAAGCCTGGGGATTAGATAAATTGCGGATGATGCGATTGCACAAATGCGATCGATTCTGGGAAGAGATGGCGACAGACCAATTTTCAAGGTCAATTAGCTGTCGTCATCTTCATAGAATATAGCTTCTAGATCGCGGTAGCCACTCAGCAGGCGTTCAACTGCAATCCCATTTTCAATTGGACGGTAGAAGATGATATAATTTCCAATAGCAAAACCGCGTAACCCAGGTGCTAGTTCTTCATAACTGCGTCCCATTCTCGGAGATTTTGCAATTAAATTGCATTGGTCTCTAAAGGTTTCCACAAAACGTCTTGCTGCCGCCAGATTATCGCGAGCAATATAATTTTTAATCTCCCTTAAATCATACTTAGCTTGAGTGCTGAGAAAATACCTACTCATTTATTGCCCGCTCTTCTAATTCTATTTCTTCCAGAATTTCTGCAACTACTTCTTCACCATCAAAGATTTCCCCTCTGTCTGATTGCTCAATACCAACAGCCACTTCTTGGCGGAGTTTTTCGATCCGCATTTGACGCTGCATATCTCGCTCTTCAAGGAGTCGCAATGCTTCCCGAATAACTTCACTAACCGATAAATACCTGCCAGTTTTGACCTTTTGTTGAACAAATTTTTCTAATTCAGGTGTCAGCGATACATTCATAGCTGAGTTTAGGTTGTGATGTATTTAAGCCAATTTTAGCAGGAATGTCAAAGTTTGTCAAAGTTGGTTAGGGCTGAGATTTTGCACTATTCTCAAACAACTGTAGTGGCGGGTTTCACCGACAATAATTGCGGAAAACCCGCAATCTCCTAAACCCGCCCCCGCAGGAGGAAAATCGCTATAAAATCTTTACAAATCGGGAAATTTGCCTTCTCTAACTTCTAGGGAATAATCTTTCACAGCTTGAGTAATTGTCGATCGCAAATTGGCATAAGCTTTCGCAAAAGGCGGCTGTTTTTCGGAAAGTCCCAACAAATCGGAAGTAACTAAAACTTGACCGTCGCAGTGTGGGCCCGCACCGATACCAATGGTGGGAATGGTTAATTTTTGAGTAATGCGATCGGCTAAGTCTGCGGGGATGTGTTCTAATACTACAGCAAAGGCACCTGCTTCTTGAAGTGCGATCGCCTCTTGCAAAATCCTCTCTCCCGCTTCCACAGTTTTCCCTTGTTTTTTGTAGCCGAGTTGGTGTACCGACTGCGGGGTTAAACCGACGTGACCCATCACCGGAATTCCCGCTGATGTCAGTTGCGAAATAGTTGCAGCCATTGCTGGATATCCGCCTTCTAATTTGACAGCTTGAGCACCTGTTTCTTTCAAAACTCTCCCCGCTGAGTGCATGGCTTGCTGGACACTTTCTTGATAAGTTAAGAATGGCAAATCCACCACAATTAATGCTTGTTTAACACCGCGACGCACTGCTTTTGCGTGGTGCAGCATTTCATCGAGAGTTAGCGGCAGTGTTGTCTCGTAGCCTAATATAGGCATGGCGAGGGAATCGCCGACGAGGATTAGATCTACGCCGGCTTGATCTATGAGTTGGGCGATCGCATAATCATAGCCCGTCAGTGCGACAATTGACCGCCCTTGTTGTTTCCACTGAATTAATTGATGAGTAGTGACTGACATTTTAGTGCAAAAATATAATATTATTTCCGGCTATTACTGATGATAGCAAAATTTTAACATTTTTTGTAACAGAGATTCATGTTGTTATTTATTGTTAAATTTCTGCTTTCAAATATTGCAAATTAATAACAAAAATGCTCTCTAATTATTGATTCCCGAAGCTTATTTCGCTCTTTTTGAGAAACATCTGCACGAGTTTTATCACCCGATGGATCGCGGATAGCCCAAATTGTATCTGCAATCCGATCGAGCGATCGCCCATGAGAACGATAATCGAAGTCCCAGAAAGCATCACCGACGCAATCTCCTGGTGTAGTAATCATTTCGCGATCGACTGTACTACGAATAGCATTCCATTCGCGGATGTAGACAGAAGAATCGTCCGATCGCAATTTGCGATCGCCTAATTGAGGATTAACTTTGTAGAAAAACCAATCCGTAAATCTATCCACGGCTTGAGTTCGTGATTCAGAATCTCGCGCTATAGCATTGTTTAGATTTGCACCACTGATAACAAGGACAAAAGCCAGAACACAAACCGCTGAAAACTTCAACACAGACTTTATTGACAGTATAGGACTTATGGGGAGCCAGAAACCGGGTTTTTTAGCGAATATTCGGGCCAGAACCCGTCTTTTGGGAAAAAAAACCCGGTTTCTTTGGTAGGAGTGGGTAAGTCCTGATTTAATTAGCATAGTGAGCTATAAAGTAAATGAATTTGAAGTGAAATAGAGTCTCAGATTCCACAATTGGAAATATACATTTCGCGTCGAATTGCTAACCATTCCTTGCTGCTGGCTTCATCACCTATAGGAATTTGCTGTTCAGCCGTTTGAGGATGACGACTATAAAAAATTATATCTGCAAGGCGATCGTAAGTTTGTTGGTATGTTTGGCCGTTAATTGTGGTGAATTCCCATCCTGTCTCTCCTGGGCCCGGACTATAGCAGACTTCTTGGGCGGACTTAACTCGCGGATCTATTGCTGTGCGTAATTTCTGCCATTCAGTTATGTAGTTGCGATCGCCCGCTTGCAGTTTACGGTTGTTTAACTGAGGATTAACCTTGTAGAATAAGAAATCGGTCAATCGATCGACTGCTTGTTCTCGCGATTCGGCTTTGGCTAGATTGGGGCTGCTGATCACAAGGGCGATCGCGATCGCACAAATTATTGATAATCTGGAGACGGGTTTAATTGACAGCGACTTAATTCGCATAGTGATTTGATATTTATTCCTACTTCCAACCCAACCACCGCAACAAAGGCACAACCAAATAATGACTTACTCCTAAACAAAGCCCGATCGCACTTCCCAACAAAC
The DNA here is from genome assembly GCF_002412335.2 of Tychonema bourrellyi FEM_GT703. Classification (GTDB taxonomy): domain Bacteria; phylum Cyanobacteriota; class Cyanobacteriia; order Cyanobacteriales; family Microcoleaceae; genus Microcoleus; species Microcoleus bourrellyi. The sequence goes on along the minus strand of NZ_NXIB02000095.1, from coordinate 7,928 downwards.
CAAAAAACGCCACAGCACCCCAAACTTCCCACAAGCCCAGTGTAGCGTTAGACGAGGCAAAACTCTCCAAGAAACTCCCAGGAAAAATGCTCAAAGCATTCAGAAACAAAAACACTCCCGTAGAACACACAGCCACTACCAAAGCGTGCACCAATTGGTGACTCCGCAAACCCATTCCGATCGTTAAAGTGGCGATCGCAAAACCACCCAAAATAATCCCCTCCACCCCACTAGAAGCACTCGACTCCAACCAACACAAACCAGCTAATAAATAGCCTTGAACTCCCATTAATCCTGATAGCCAATACTGTTTTTGTTGGCGAAAACTGCCCGCATCCGTCAAACCGATCGCAGTTCCCAACCCAGCAAATCCAAACAGTAGCACCTCCGGCCCCACAGCGAAAGTCATGTTAGGAATTAATTGATGCAAACCTTCATTCAAAAAATTCGCAATTTCCGGGCCTATAGGCGAAGCATAGCCCAAAACTAAACCGCCGATCGCCCCCGCACTTCCCCCAATCCCACCGAGCACCATTTCCCAGCCCGTATCCAGAGAAGCTACCACAATTTGGGCGATCGCCCCAAACACAAAACCAGTCAGGCTAACAGTTTTTTGCGCCCCCGCTACCAATACTTCCCGACAGAATTTTAAAATAGCTTGACCGATTGGGGCGATCGCAATTTGTCCCTTATTCCGACTAGAAATCTGCCTCAAACGTTGGCGAACATCCCCAGCCGTCGCCGGACGATGCTGCACATCCGATCGCACCATATCATCTAACAAATTAGCAAAAGCCGGGGCGATCGGCGAAATATGCCGCCACCGCAACTCCCCCGTCATCGGATCTTCAATTTCGGCCGGATACTTCCCCGTCAGCAAATGAATACAAGTCCGCCCCAAGGCATAAAAATCCGTCGCCGGCCCCACACCGCCCCCAACAATTTGTTCCGGCGGGCTGTAGCCAGGAGAAATCAACCGCGTCGAACTCGGAGAATCATTCCCCATTGGTGCCACACCACCCATTTGTTTAACACCCCCAAAGTCGATCGTCACCAACTGCAATCCACCCAAACCGTTAGCCAGCAAAAGTTGTGGCGATTGTGGCACCCGCAGCATCAAATTTGAAGGCTTAATATCCCGGTGAATAATCTGGCATCTGTGCAACTCCTCTAAAATTTCCACAGCTTGACTCAGCCAACTCAAAACCCATTCCTGCGGACAACCTTGAGGGTGCTCATCCAGAACTGCTTCCAAAGTTTTGCCGTGAATCTTTTCCATTACCAAACAAGGAAGCCTGCGCGCCGCAGCATTGCCCTCACCAGGCAAATTTTGCATTTGCACATGAAAATAACCCTCAGCCTCCACTCTAGGGACACCAGGGTGTCGCAAAAGCGCTAAAACCCAAGCTTCCTGCTCGAACAATTTCAGCGCTTTTGGGGAAGTTTCCAGCAATACTTTGAGGACGCGCTCGGTTTGAGATTCTGTATCCCAAACAGTGTAGATAGCGGCAAAACCGCCTTTACCTAAAACTTGTAGGGGCACATAGCGATTTTTCAGTCGCAGCGGAGCTCCGCAACTCTGACAAAAATTATTGCCCCAAGTCTGAGGGTAGGGCTTTGGGCAATCTGGATTGATGCAGTGGACAGATTTTGAATGGGGGTGTGGCACAACCAGAGTAAAAAATGGGACTCAAATATCCATGTTAGACTTACGCCCAGCTACCGCATAAACCCGGTTGACCGCAAGGTTAAATTGCTGTAATGAGGCTTTTGGATTGAGAACACGGGCGATCGCGCAACTCCTGTCCATATTATGTGCTATGGTTTCGTTTTTTGACTGTTGAGGAACTGAGATCTTGCACCATTCTCAATCAGCCTTTCACGGGCGGGCAGGATGCCCACCCCACAAGAAACTCACTCTTTGTGGAACAGGCCGGAAAGCCTGTTGCTGACAATGCCCACCCCACAAGAAACTCACTCTTTGTGGAACAGGCCGGAAAGCCTGTTGCTGACAATGCCCACCCCACAAGAAACTCACTCTTTGTGGAACAGGCCGGAAAGCCTGTTGCTGACAATGCCCACCCCACAAGAAACTCACTCTTTGTGGAACAGGCCGGAAAGCCTGTTGCTGACAATGCCCACCCCACAAGAAACTCACTCTTTGTGGAACAGGCCGGAAAGCCTGTTGCTGACAATGCCCACCCCCACAAGAAACTCACTCTTTGTGGAACAGGCATCTTGCCTGTTCATGAGAATAGTGCAACATCTCAGGAGAAAGGGAGTTATAAATTGGGAATTTAGGATTTGGAATTTTCGATCGCAATTAAGTTCGATCGCGCGATCGAACTCAACCATCTACTATAAAATTAAGTATTTATAACTAATTTTTCATTACTTCCTTCTTCCTTATTCCTTATTCCTTCTCTCGCGATCCCCAAGCATTATTCGTACCTTTTGTTTTATAAGAAATGTTACGGATATTTATCAAAATGTAAATGTAAATAAACAATACTTATGATGATTAAAAGAATATTAAAATTTCAGAGTGTCCGTTTATTGGTATATTCTTAAGAGCCGGTCATCAGACCCAAAAAATTAAGCGAATACTAGGAAGCGAGATATGGCTTACGCGCAAACCCAAACTCAATCAAAGGCTGGGTATAAAGCCGGAGTTCAAGACTATAAACTAACGTATTACACACCGGACTACACCCCGAAAGATACAGATATTTTGGCGGCTTTCCGTGTAACTCCACAACCAGGAGTACCACCAGAAGAAGCAGGCGCTGCTGTAGCCGCTGAATCTTCCACCGGTACATGGACAACAGTGTGGACTGACCTTCTGACCGACCTCGATCGCTACAAAGGCCGTTGCTACGACATCGAGCCAGTCCCCGGCGAAGACAACCAATACATCTGCTTCATCGCTTATCCTTTGGATTTGTTTGAAGAAGGTTCCGTCACCAACTTGCTGACCTCTTTGGTTGGTAACGTTTTCGGTTTCAAAGCTCTGCGTGCTCTGCGGTTGGAAGACTTGCGGATTCCCATTGCTTACCTCAAAACCTTCCAAGGCCCTCCTCACGGTATTACCGTTGAGCGCGACAAATTGAACAAGTACGGCCGTCCTTTGCTCGGTTGTACAATTAAGCCCAAATTGGGTCTGTCTGCTAAGAACTACGGCCGCGCCGTTTACGAAGTTCTACGCGGCGGTTTGGACTTCACCAAAGACGACGAAAACATCAACTCGCAACCATTCATGCGTTGGCGCGATCGTTTCTTGTTCGTTCAAGAAGCTATTGAAAAAGCACAAGCAGAAACAGGCGAAGTCAAGGGTCACTACCTCAACGTAACTGCCCCTACCTTTGAAGAAATGATGGAACGGGCTGAATTCGCCAAAGAAATCAAAACCCCGATCATCATGCACGACTACCTCACCGGTGGTTTCACTGCAAACACCAGCTTGGCCAAATGGTGCCGCAAAAACGGTATTTTGTTGCACATTCACCGCGCTATGCACGCCGTGATCGATCGCCAAAAGAACCACGGTATCCACTTCCGCGTACTTGCCAAGTGCTTGCGGATGTCCGGCGGCGACCACCTGCACTCCGGTACAGTTGTGGGCAAACTCGAAGGCGAAAAAGGCATCACGATGGGCTTCGTAGACTTGATGCGCGAAGACCACATCGAACAAGACCGCGCTCGCGGTATCTACTTCACCCAAGATTGGGCCTCCATGCCTGGTGTCATGCCAGTAGCATCCGGTGGTATCCACATCTGGCATATGCCAGCCTTAGTTGAAATCTTCGGCGACGACTCCTGCTTGCAGTTCGGCGGCGGCACCTTGGGCCACCCTTGGGGTAATGCACCTGGTGCAACAGCTAACCGCGTTGCTTTGGAAGCTTGCGTCCAAGCACGTAACGAAGGCCGCAACTTGATGCGCGAAGGCGGAGACATCATTCGCGAAGCTTGCAAATGGAGCCCTGAATTGGCTGTTGCTTGCGAACTTTGGAAAGAAATCAAGTTCGAGTATGAAGCAATGGATACCGTTTGATGATTTTGGTTTGAGATTTTAGGTTTTAGGTAGCAAACTTGCTGGGAAGTCTTTATCTTAGAAGAAGATTTACAAGTAAGTTTGCATCCAAAATCTAAAATCCACAATCTAAAATTTGAGGGAGCTGGGGTCAAATGGATCTCAAACAAGTTGCGAAAGACACCGCTAAGGTGCTGGCAAGTTACCTAACCTATCAATCCGTGCGGATTGTGATTGCTCAATTGAGCGAAACCAATCCTCCTCTGGCAATCTGGTTGAATGAATTTTCCACTAAGGGCAAAATCCAGGATGGAGAATTATACATTCGAGAGTTGCTATTGGAAAATCAAGATTTAGGATTTCGGATCATGACTGTGCGAGAATATCTGGCCCACGATGTGACAGAGTTTTTGCCTGAAATGGTTCGTACTGGCATTCAACAGTCAAATATGGAACACAGACGCCAGCATTTGGAGCGAATTACGCAACTTAATTGGTCTGTGGCTACCAGCAATCCTGAAACATCCTCAATAGATTCTGAACCGAATCTAGATAATTTGTCGAGTTAATCGATCGCACGAGTGCGAATCGAACACACACCTTAGAGATAGAAAAATGAAAACTTTACCTAAAGAGCGTCGTTACGAAACTCTGTCCTATTTGCCCCCGCTGACAGACGCGCAAATTGCCAAGCAACTGCAATACATCTTGGATCAAGGCTACATTCCCGGCGTAGAATTCAACGAAACCTCTGCCGCTGAAATGCGCTATTGGACTCTTTGGAAGTTGCCTTTGTTCCACGCTCGCAGCGTCCAAGAAATCATGACAGAAATCAACGCTTGCCGTCAAGAAAACCCAGCTTGCTACATCCGCGTCATGGGTTTTGACAACGTGAAGCAATGCCAAGTGCTCAGCTTCATCGTCCACAAGCCTAACACCAGAGGCTACTAAAAAGGATTGGCTGGCTAATCTAATTTTGAGATTAACAGTCATTGCTGATTTGAGGTGGGGAATATTCCCCACCTCTTTTTTATTGTAGCTATTGAGGAGACGGCAATGCCGTTTCCCTACCTCATAATCAACAACCGTCTTAATAGCCTGATTGAAGGAGCGCTCCAGAGAGCAAATCCGTTAGTTTAAGTGTAATCGCCCATTGGTGCAAATAGGTTCTATCTAAGCGCTCCCCTTGCACTTTCAAAACTCCCAAGACATCTCTCCACTGCTTTTGGGAACCGCCAGGAATTAGTTTGTACCAACTGAGTTTTTGTAAGACAATATCTTCAGGGGAGTAAATGTAGATTCCCTCCTCTTTTAAACCACTAACAACATGAAGCTGGCGGCGATTCATCACCGAAGTGGAAAAAGGGTCATCGGTACTCATCACAAAAATATCCACTTTCTCCATAGAAGGCAAGTATATCACATTGAAAGATGATTCACGAGGTGATATTTTTGACTTAGTAATTGCTTCAGCCACAGCCGACTCGCTGATATAAAACTCCCTTGACATGACATCAATTAGCTGAGGTGCTATTCGTGCTTCCAAGTCTATCACTAAGTCCAAATCTTGGGTAGACCTGTTCTCTCCCAGCAACGAACTCGCCACTGAACCACCAACCACATAGGGAATATTCAGTGGCAACAAAATGTCAGCTATTTTCCTCGCTAACTCAATCGGATCTGCAATCACGAGCTGCTCCCAATCTTTGGTGTCTGATAAAACTTCTAGCCACTCAAAACCCAAGCACCTTTTAATAAATTCTTGTCGAACTTTTGTCTTGGTAGCATTGGGATACTGGCTCTCTATTCCTAATATTGCCATCTTTCGGACCGATCGAGCAAAAGCGCAAGTCCGCTGTACTTTTTGTTGGGGCGTTAACTGTCGCAATAGCTGAAACATCAACACATCAGCCTCAATGCTGGTATCAATTGATTGTGGCTTGTATCCTGACTTAACTATGACTGTTGGTATTGGTGGCACGGTTCAATCTCGCTTCCATCCTTAGATTCCACAATTATATTGTAGTTGTAGGGTGCGTCGCCACCCTTAGATATTTGAATCCGATCGAAAATCTCATGGCGACGCACCCTACCTGATTAAAAACGATCGCAATCTATCCTTTCCATCACAATCCCATCAACTATTTCATAACCCCAATTAAAATGTCGATTTGCGAACTGTTGGGCCATATCATATTCACCCAAATTGCAGAGTTCAACTAACATTTGATATCCCTCATCTTTCTCTCGCTGCAATCTTGACCGCCGTAGTTGTTCTCGAATTTCGTCCGAAGGATTTGGTCGCTCTTCCCCCAGTGGATTAATCTCGTTAATTCGTTTCATATCTGCTTAGCTTGTAGTTGTAGGGTGCGTCGCCACCCTTAGACATTTGAATCCGATCGAAAATCTCATGGCGACGCACCCTACTAATTGCTGATTGCTTGTAGGGTGCGTCAGTCTTGAGTTTAGTAGAAAAAATAGGTTTTTCCAACTGACGCACCCTACTAACTAAAAAGGGATTGATTCGACTATTTCACCGTCAACTATTTCGTAGCCCCAGTCTGGATTTGCAGCAATTTGTATTTCAATTATACTTCGACCGAGAGGCGTATTATAAGCTTTTTGTAAAGTCGCAATACTGGGGGCGGGAGTTGGCGATGCTGTTTCTGGAAGTTTGGGCGGTTCTGGTGTCGGTTCAGATGTGGATTGATTGAGGGCAAATTGCGGTGCGATCGCCCCTAATTTCCGCATCACGCTATCCTTGGTGATTTGCGGTTTTTCGTTGAAGGAAGAGGGCAGATATGGGGTGTCAACGCCCTGCTTTTTTGCTTTGAGGGCATCATCCGCGAGGCGATCGCACTTTCGCAAAAAACCCTCCCACAAATCCTTACCCAAAACCGGATTTCTCAAGTCAGCACGAGCCTTAGAAACTGCGGCTTCCAGCGGTTCGCCTTTGTGGACATAATACTGAATTCGCTCCTCTTCAAAAGCCGGATAAGGCACTTCTGGTGCAATTTCCCAATCTCGCTTCACCTTCTGACTTTCTCCTAATGGAATGCCCGCGATAAATTCATCCCAAAAGGTTGAGGCTAAGCCCTTCGTGATGCTATCAATAATTTTAAAAGCCCATCCCGAAGGATTGCCAAAACCTAAGTTACGTTCTTGAGCATAGGCTTCTAAGGCACGTTGAAAGTTGTGCAGTTGTTCTTGGGAGTTCCAAGGGCCGCTAAATCGATAATTTGGGGTGACAGCCACTGCTATTTGCTGGCGGGGTTGACCGAAATATTTGTCGGTTTTAATGCTAGGATTTGATGCCGAATTATCGGGCAATATTTCTACAGGATAATTGAGGCTTTTGGGGAGAGTTTGTGTTATGATATCTTCAGGAATAGCTGTGAAATAAGTATTTAGTTTTGACTCAAATACGTCAAAATCTGCCCAGAGTTCTAGGGTTTCGGCGTGGGGATTTGGTGTTTTTTCTTTCAATAAAAATCGCGCTTTTAGTTGCTGTCTCGCAAACTCCTGTTCTTCGTAATTTAAACCAGTAGCTTTTTCAATTTCAGCCGTGTTAGTTTGCACCCAATTTTCGGAATTGGCAAGTTGAGATTGCCATTGAAATAATTGGCACAGCAAAATACTAGCTGTGACACCCCCGGTAATCTTAGCTAATTTGGGATAATAGATTACCGGATTTCCGACGTTTCCTAAAAATATGCCTATCTGCATTTCATATATTCTCGTTTAATGAAAGTCGCTTGTTGTCAAGTCTAGATCCCCCTAAATCCCCCTTAAGAAGGGGGACTTTGAGAACACTCTTGTCCCCCCCTTCTTAAGGGGGGTTAGGCAGGGTGGATTAATTGTCGAAAGAGTAAACCAGTGAGGCTGGGCTATTTGCTGA
>NZ_NXIB02000094.1 GCF_002412335.2 Tychonema bourrellyi FEM_GT703 | reverse complement strand
GTTCTACGCCTGCGACTGCAACTCTCACAGCCGCCAACCAACCACCAGTCATCAAAAATACCAGTGGCTCAGTCCTTCCTGGGAATACCCTTGGTGTTACCGGACTTGGAGGTACTGATCCAGACGGGTCGATCAAATCTTTCACCATCAACACCCTACCACCAGCAACCGAAGGAGTCCTGTTCTTAGGAGATCCAGCCAATGGTGGAGTTCTGGTAACAGCCGGTCAAGTGTTGACACCAGCCGAAATTGACAAGTTATTTTTCAAGTCCACAGGTGCATTCACCGAAGCCAACTTTACTTACACCGCTACTGATAACCAAGGTCTCAGCAGTTCTACGCCTGCGACTGCAACTCTCACAGCCGCCAACCAACCACCAGTCATCAACAATGCAAATGCGGTGGTAGCGCCCAACAGCACTGTGCCACTCCCCGGATTGGGAGGTACTGATCCAGATGGCTCGATCGCATCTTTCACTATCAACACCCTGCCACCAGCAACCCAAGGAGTCCTATTTTTAGGAGATCCAGCCAACGGTGGAGTTGCTGTCACCCCCGGTCGAGTGTTGAAACCAGAACAGATTGGGCAACTATTTTTCCGCACAACAGGCGACTTTACCGGAGCCAATTTCAGCTACAGCGCTACCGATAGCAGCGGCGCTAGTAGTTCTGCTACCGCTACTTTGGGCGCAACTTCGACACCAATTCCGATACCAATTCCGATACCAATTCCGACACCAACTCCAACACCCAATCAACCGCCAGTAGCAACCAATGCTAACTTGAGCATTTCGCCCAACAGCAGCACACCAATAACGGGATTGGGAGGAATTGATCGCGACGGCTCGATCGCATCTTTCACCATCAACACCCTACCACCAGCAGCCCAAGGAGTCCTATTTTTAGGAGACCCAGCCAATGGCGGTATTGCCGTAACACCCGGTCAAGTCCTGACACCAGCACAGATTGGACAACTATTTTTCCGCACAACAGGCGACTTTACCGGAGCCAATTTCAGCTACAGCGCTACCGATAGCAGCGGCGCTACCAGTCCTGCTACCGCTACTTTGGCTGCAACTTCGACACCAATTTCGACACCAACTCCGCTCAACCAAGCACCAGTTGCCAATAATCTCAACTTGACTATTCCGCCCAACAGCAGCACACCAATCACAGGATTGGGAGGAACTGACCCCGACGGCTCGATCGCATCTTTCACCATTACTACCCTACCGCCAACAGCCCAAGGAGTCCTATTTTTAGGAGACCCAGCTTTGGGCGGTGGTGTACCAGTAACAGTTGCTCAAACCATTACTCCAGAGCAGATTGGACAACTATTTTTCCGAACAACAGGCGAATTTACTGGAGCTAATTTCAGCTATAGCGCCACCGATAACAACGGCGCTACCAGTCCTGCAACAGCGACTGTGGCGGCCGTACTTCCGACACCCAACCAACCGCCTCTAGCGACCAATGCTAACTTGAGCATTCCGCCCAACAGCACCACACGAGTCACAGGATTGGGAGGTACTGATCCAGATGGCTCGATCGCATCTTTCACCATTACTACCCTGCCGCCAACCGCCCAAGGAATCCTATTTTTAGGTGATCCAGCCAATGGTGGTGTAGCGGTAACACCAGGTCAAGTCCTGACACCATCACAGATTGGACAATTATTTTTCCGAACAACAGGCGAATTTACTGGAGCTAATTTCAGCTATAGCGCCACCGATAACAACGGCGCTACCAGTCCTGCAACAGCGACTGTGGCGGCCGTACTTCCGACACCCAACCAACCGCCTCTAGCGACCAATGCTAACTTGAGCATTCCGCCCAACAGCACCACACGAGTCACAGGATTGGGAGGTACTGATCCAGATGGCTCGATCGCATCTTTCACCATTACTACCCTGCCGCCAACCGCCCAAGGAATCCTATTTTTAGGTGATCCAGCCAATGGTGGTGTAGCGGTAACACCAGGTCAAGTCCTGACACCATCACAGATTGGACAATTATTTTTCCGAACAACAGGCGAATTTACTGGAGCTAATTTCAGCTATAGCGCCACCGATAACAACGGCGCTACCAGTCCTGCAACAGCAACTGTAGCGACAGTCCCTGCTCCGGCATCAAATTCCACACAAAATCCCACCCCAACTCCCACCCCAAATCCGCTCAACGAACCACCTGTTAGCACAAATGTCAACTTCAGCATTCCCCCTAACAGCAGCACACGAGTCACAGGATTGGGAGGAACCGACACCGACGGCTCGATCGCCTCTTTCACCATCAATACCCTGCCACCATCCGCCCAAGGAGTTCTATTTTTAGGTGATCCAGCCAATGGCGGAATTGCCGTAACACCAGGCCAAGTCCTGACACCAGCACAGATTGGACAATTATTTTTCCGAACAACTGGCGAATTTACTGGAGCCAATTTCACCTACAGTGCTACGGATAACCAGGGCGCTACCAGTCCTGCAACAGCGACTGTGGCGGCCCTACTTCCGACGTCCAACCAACCACCAGTAGCGACCAATACTAACTTGAGTATTGCGCCGAACAGCACCACACCAGTCACAGGATTGAGCGCAACTGACCCCGACGGGACGATCGCCTTTTTCACTATTAACACCCTGCCCCCAGCAGCCCAAGGAACCCTATTTTTGGGAGACCCAGCTTTGGGCGGCGGTGTAGCAGTAACAGTTGGTCAAACCATTACTCCAGAGCGGATTGGGCAACTATTTTTCCAAGCCACAGCCAACTTTACCGGAGGTACTTTCACTTATAGCGCCACCGACAACAACGGCGCTACCAGTCCTGGTAGCGCTACAGTGGCCGCTATCTTGCGACCAGTTTTGCCCACGCCCACACCAACTCCGAGTCCAGAACCAGACATGGACTGTGGGTGTGATTCAGTTGTTGAAAAACCGGAAATTAGGTTTTTGCCAGCAACACAACCACCAGAGGTTTCATTTAACCAGCCTGGTGTACCAATCGCCGTTGAGCAACAAACCCTGAAAGGCACTAATGGTAACGACTCTATTCTGGGTGGCAACGCCAACGAAAAAATCATCGGTTTTCAAGGCGGTGACTTGATTTTAGGCGAGGGTGGCACGGACGAAATTTACGGCGACGAAGGCAATGACATCATTTTTGGCGGATTGGGTAGCGATGTTGTTTACGGTGGCGAGAACAACGATTTAATCCTCGCTGGGAAAGGAAACGACTGGATTGCTGGCGAGTTAGGCTCTGATACTATTTTGGGCGATCGGGGTGCCGACACTATTTTAGGAGACACCGGCCAGAACAACTCCCAGAATCTTGATGATGCTCGCGATTTAATCTTCGGAGGCGATAGTGCTGATGTCATCAATGGTAACGAGGGCGATGACACCATTCACGGTGGCAAAGGAAACGATATTGCCCTCGGAGGTAAAAACAAAGACCTAATTTTGGGCGAACAAGGTTCGGATACCTTAATTGGTGGTAGTGGAGACGACAGCTTATTTGGTGGAAACCTCGACAACAGGGCTAAGGACTTCGAGGGACGTGATGTTTTGTACGGAGGCGATGGCAACGACTTCCTCAACGGGCAAGAAGGCGACGATACGCTGATTTCCGGCAAAAACGACGATCGCGCTTACGGAGGCAAAGGCAATGACCTAATTTTTGGTCAACTCGGCTCCGATACCCTCTACGGCAACGAAGGTATTGATACCATCCTCGGTGACAGTGGCAGTTTCGAGCCAGTTGGGGATGCTGTTGAACAAGACTTAATTTTTGGCGGCACCGGTGGAGACATCATCGGTGGTGGCAACGGCAATGATACCGTTTACGCGGGCAAAGGCAGCGATTACGTTTGGGGCGGCAAAGATAATGACCTGATTTGGGGCGAACTCGGTAACGATACCTTGCTCGGTGATAGTGGCGACGACACCTTGTATGGCGGTGTTCGAGGTTTAGTCAAAGATACTAACGGAAAGGACTTGCTGCTTGGCAATATCGGTTCTGACTTATTGTTCGGTGACGAATCTGACGATACTATCAGTGGTGGCAAAAGCAATGACTCCCTTTTTGGGGGCAAAGGTAACGACTTTATCCACGGAGACCAAGACGACGACTTAATTTACGGCGGTGATGGCAGCGATGTACTTTGCGGGGATGACGGCAACGATACCATTTATGGCGATCGGGCAGATGACAAAGGAGTCTCAGTCGGTAGTACCGAGCAGCAAGATTGTATCAACGGCGGTGCTGGCAATGACCTCATCTACGGCAATGAAGGGGAAGATGAACTCAACGGTGAAGCTGGTAACGATACCCTCTATGGCGGTAAAGACAACGACATTCTGTTTGGAGGCGAAGGAGATGACATTCTGTTTGGGGGTTCAGGTGACAATACTTTGTCTGGAGGTGTTGGCAGTGATCAATTTATCTTGGGTGCTAACGGCTTGAATACTATTCTTAACTTCGAGGTTGGTATCGATAAATTGGTGTTGACTGGCGGCTTGACTTTCCAGCAGTTGCAATTCACCTCAACTCAGAATGGTACATTGCTGCGAGTAGTAGGAACTGGGCAAGTTTTAGCTAACTTGGTCGGGGGTATTGGTGCGATCGGACCGAATGATGTGCGATCGAATCTCTTTTGATACTCACCGGCGATCGGGCGCACCTTTAGGTTGGTGAGTATTTCAAAGGGTTCTGCTACCGAAGTAGTCTGACAATCCCTCTGCGTCCGTTTAGAGCGGCTCTACTTGGACGATCGAGTTTGTCACGGCTGTGTTTATCCTGTAGGGGCGAATGGCCATTCGCCCCTACAGCATGAACGCAGTCGAAGGGCTCTCTCGGCGCTCCGCTCTGTTACCGAAATATCCTAATCGCCTTGGCGGTTGCTATAGTTAGAGTTGACGCAATCTGTCGAGCTTTTTTAAATGTTGTGACTGTTGATGCAATCGAGTTTCCAGCTTCTGACACACAACTTCGCATAAATCAAAAATCATCGGGTCAGTGATTTGATAGTAAACACTGACTCCCTGGGGCTGCCGTTGAACTATGCCTGCCTGGGTCAAAATCTTCAGGTGCTTGGAAACATTGGCTTGCCCCAGCCCTGTTTCTTCAATGATTTCAGTGACATTTTTGGCACCATTCTTGAGCGCACACAGCACTTGCAGCCGACTCAGCTCTGATAAAACTTTGAAGTAGTCAGCAATCTGAGCGAGAGCGGAAACTGGGATTTGAGACATAAGGACGAGTGAATTAATTTTGAGCAAGACTTGCTTTTTAGCAAATACTACTATATAGTAATATTATCATACAATTAGAAGGTAGGAAACTGATGGCTATACTGTTTCGTCAACTTTTTGACCGGGAAAGCAGTACCTATACTTATCTGATAGCCGATCGCGATTCGGCAGAAGCCCTATTGGTCGATCCAGTCTTGGAACAGGTTGAGCGAGATCTTCAGTTGCTGAAAGAACTGGGTTTGACCTTGCGTTATTGCTTGGAAACTCATGTTCATGCCGATCACATTACCAGTGCGTCTCAATTGCGGGAAACAACAGGCTGTGTGAGTGTGGTTCCAGCCCAAGCACAGGTTAACTGTGCAGACCGTTTTATCCACCCAGGGGAAACGCTACAGGTTGGAACAGTGGAAGTGCAGGCGATCGCCACACCAGGACACACAGATAGCCACATGGCATACCTCGTCAATGGAACTCACTTGCTGAGCGGGGATGCGTTATTTATTCGCGGCTGTGGACGCACGGATTTTCAAAGCGGGGATGCCGGAACCTTGTTTGATTCAGTCACTCAACGGTTATTTACCTTGCCTGATTCTACCTCGATCTATCCAGGACACGACTATCGCGGGCAAACTGTTTCTTCCATTGAGGAAGAAAAACGCTGGAACCCTCGGTTTGTGGGGCGCAGCCGGGATGAGTTTATTCAATTTATGAATGCACTGAATCTGCCCAATCCTCAAAAAATGATGGAAGCCGTGCCAGCGAATGAACGGTGTGGCAACCTAACTTCAATTTTAGCTTAAACCTTAGATATATTTTATTTGGAGTAACACAATGACAATGACTAACGATGCTCAAATTCAAGAAATTGATGCTCAAACATTGAAACAATTGCTTGACGAAAACGCCGTAACTTTAGTGGATGTTCGGGAAGCTGCCGAATATGCAACTGAACGGATTCCCGGCGCAAAATTGCATCCGCTTTCACAATTCAATCCCGATCGAGTACGACCGTCTGAAGGGAAAAAACTCGTTCTTTATTGTCAATCTGGAAATCGCTCTGCCAAAGCCGCCAGACAATGTTTAGATGCAGGATTCAATTCTGTGATTCATCTGCGTGGCGGAATTCCTATTTGGAAAAATGCAGGCTATCCGATTGAAAAAAGTCAAAATGCGCCGATTAGCTTGTTTCGACAGGTGCAGATTGTGGCTGGCTCATTGGTTGTGATGGGAACAGTTTTAGGGGTGTTTGTCTCACCTAAATTTTTACTTTTGAGTGGATTTGTGGGTGCTGGCTTAGTGTTTGCAGGAGTCACTAACACCTGTGCGATGGGGATGCTATTGGCAAAGTTACCTTACAACCAACAAGCCGGAAATAAACTATGATCTGGATAATTGGACATTTCCTGGCAGTTGGTATTGGTGTGAGTTTAGGCTTATTGGGCGGTGGTGGTTCTGTGTTAGCATTGCCTGTGCTGGTTTATGTGATGGGTGTTGCGCCAAAACCTGCGATCGCCATGACTTTGATTATTGTCGGGACTGTTAGCTTATTGGGCAGTATTCCCCATGCGCGGCGCGGCAATCTTAATTTCAAAACCGCAGTTATTTTTGGAACTGCGACCATGTTGGGGGCTTATTTCGGTGCAAGAATAGCGACGCTGCCGTTCATTACCAGCGCATTCCAGATGACTCTATTTGGACTGTCGATGTTGATTGCTGCCGGATTGATGATTTATCGCACCAGCAAGTCAAAGCCTGTATCTAGTCAGGATGAACTAGATGCTGTTGAGTATGTCAAACCTGTTTGTAAATACTGCTGGCTATGGCTGATGACTGAAGGGATTGCAGTAGGTGTTTTAACAGGATTGGTTGGTGTGGGGGGTGGATTTGCGATCGTCCCTGCTTTGGTTTTGTTGGGAAACGTACCTATGCGACAGGCGATCGGAACTTCTCTCCTAATTATTGCGTGTAATTCTGTCGCGGGGCTGTTAGGTTATTTAGGGCATATTTCCCTAGACTGGAATCTCACGGTTTCATTCACCTTTTTAGCTGGATGCGGAACGGTGATTGGGGCTTATTTAGCACAGTTTATTCCAGCGCCACAACTGCAAAAAAGTTTCGGTTACTTCTTGCTAGTAGTTGCCACATTTGTATTAGTCCAAAATCGTGATAGTTTACAAGGACTCAAAAAGTCATCTGCTCACCAGCAACCTCAAAAGGCACTCTCTCCGAGCAGGCTGTGATTTGAATGAGACTGAGCTAAACTGTTCGGCATTTAAACTTAGGGGCGTAGGGTGCGTCAGTATTATCAGGTTTTCCGTTTCAGTAGGGGCGAATGGCCATTCGCCCGTACAAGGCTGAAGCACCCTACTAGCCTCGTTACTGGTTTAAATGGAGAACAGCATTTGATATTATTCCTTCTTCCTTTCAACTCGCTAACTTCTTTCGCAAAAACAGTCGCCGCGGCTGCCCCAAAAGCCAACAACTCCAATCCCACTCCACCTGTTCCAAACGATACCCAGTCTGATAGTACAACTGTCGAGCCCCATGATTATTTTCGAGAACATGGAGATAAACTTCAGAAAATCCCCACTCACGAACAGTTTGCTCACAACTGCTAAGCAGTTGTTGAGCCACGCCCTGTCGCCGATACTCTGGGTGAACTGCTAGATTTGATAAATAAGGATAGTCAGAACTTGGTAGTTGCCAAGCCAAGCGAGAACGCAGAGCCACTTCTACTGTTCCTGCGATCGACTCTGGCTGCTTGGCGAGACTATTTTCTTCGCGCGAGACTAGCTCAGAAACCAGACAAATATAATATTCTGTTTTAAAACGCAGTCGATTTTTTAAATCTTCGTAAATTCCCAAACGTAAGACTGGATAAACCCAGTCTACGAACCCCTCGCGGGAATGAAAGCTCAAAGCCAAAATATCAGCTAGCTGCGTCAGGTCTTTTGAGTCGGCTATCCGAACTAAAAAGCGATAATTTTGGGATATTTGTTGCCCCCACGTTGGTGAAGAAAAAAAGGAATAATTCACTATTATCAGCCACTATATTGATTTTTATATGATGGTTATATAGCTGGTAAAACTATAGTCATTTATTGCAATGACATGGGAGGCGTCAGCCCTCCCCTTTCTGTTTTACTTTGAGCGGATTAACCCGCCTTGGCTGAACTACGCAGCTCACTATCCCATCGCTAAACGCATTTGGGATTGCTTTTCTGAGAATTGGGATTGCTTTTCTGAGAATGTTGTAAGCACCGTTCACGTCAGAATTAATCAACTGATTAGTTGATGTTTTGTACAAACCTCGCTTAATCCGTTTCCCAGTAAAAACAGGTTCTGTTTCTGTTTTCCCGTAAACAGGAATTGGATCTAAGCCTAGAAAATTGGCTTTGGAGGTAAAAGATTCTTCCTGCACGATCACCTTAATTCCAACCAAGAAAGCTTTGTATTCCAGCATCTCAATTAATCGAGCGTGAGGGATGCTAACAAAGTTTTGGTTGGTTTGCTTTCCGAGATTGATCTCGGTTTTCCACTGTGCATTCTTACCGATTACTAGCATCCCAATTTGTTGTGCGACCAAGACATCGACAATCGTGCGACTTGCATGATGCAAATAATTGTCTATTTTTTGATGGCGGCAGCGAGTTAAGCGCTGAATGCGGGGCGAAGTTTTGCGACACCCTTTCAATTGGGATTGTAATTGCGCTTTGCGCTTGTTATAGAACTGGTTAATCGATTTCAATGGTCGCCCGTTAATCAACAGCGGGACAAATCCCGGTTGATTTGAAGTTAACGCCACTAAATTATTCAGTCCTAAATCAATACCTGCTACGAATTTGTCGTCGCTGACGGTGGACTCCGGCTCATCATAAATTACCTCAATCACGTAGGAATCACATTTCGGAACCAACCTAACTTGACAAATTTGGTCGGGGTTGACTTGAGTTTTGATTGAGAGTTCAGTGCCGGAAAGTTTAATAATTCCGTTTCTCAATTGTTTGCTGCTAATCGCCTGAATCGTGTAGACGAGAAGGTTTCGACCTTTAAGCTTATCTTTGTACTTTGGTAATTTTGGGCGACCAGTGAATTTAGAGGAGTCGGTTTTGTATGCTTTGACGGCTTCAAAAAACGACTTCCAATTCTTATCTAGAACCATCAAGATTTGCTGACTTACTTTGGCGGGTAAAGCCTTATATGCTTCATGAGACTTCATCAATCGGTTCATCTCGTTGTAATTGGCATAGCCCCATCCATAAATAAAGTTCTGACGAATGACGTAGTTAGCGGCATTGTACAGATTTTTGGATTTGAAAGCTAGTTGGTCAATTTCAGCGAAACGAGATTCTGTTGATTTAATGATGTGCTTCTCTACTAGCTGCATTCAGCACCTCCATCTTTCAACTCGGCAATTATTTTTTCTGTTTTACGGATGGCACGTCGTTGTCCGTAGAGTCGAGCAGCAAAGCTTGTAACTATAGCCACTAAGTCTTGCATCAACTCATCTTTTCCATTATTCTCCGAAGATGAGACTCGACTGTAAATAGGGACTCGGTTCTTTTTAACCTGGTTTGATGGCGCTTGCGGTAAGTAGTCAACTATAATTAGACCGCTTTCGGTCTGCCGTGCCGGATGTGGCAGCTTATTTGCCTTCCACTCTTAGCCACGCGGTTGTGTAACTTATGCCTATTGCTTTGGCGTAGTCAGGTAGTTTCATTTTCGACCTCCTGACTACATAATACCATTATTGACTACTACTGCTTATAAACTTAATAAAGTTTTAGAATACTGCCAATTTCAGAAAATTGACTAACATTATAAATTAACTTAAATCTAACTTATAGCCTTTCTCCGTTACAGAGGAATTGGGAATTGGGAATTGGGAATTGGGCATTGGGAATTGGGCATTGGGCATTGGGCATTACCTTGGTGTACCGCACTGTTACTGAGAAAGGTTATATAGATATAGTTGATTGACCAAATTCAATTACCTCCTTGGTTGGCCTTGACCTTGAAATAATATCTAATGTACACTGGAAATGTCAAGGGAATGAGCAAAAAAATATGGCAAACAATAACCCATCCCCTAATACTAGATTTGTCGGTACTGGAAAGGGTATTAAAAACAATCAAAAAGGTTTTAACGTTAGGTTCCCCGAACCTTATCACTCTATGCTGGCGGAAATACCAGATAGAATTGAATTTATCCGTCAAGCTGTAATTGAAAAACTCAAGGACAAGCCTGACTGAATCAGGGTTTGAGCGTACTGGATGTTAGAGCCGACAAAGCTGACCAAGTTTCAAGGGGTTCTGGCGACTCGTGAGCCTGTATCTGATGGAACTAACATCTTGCACCATTCTCGCTTAACAGGCTTTTTGGCCTGTTCGACAAAGAGTGAGTTCCCTGAATTAATCGCAAATACTGGAAAAACATTCACTAAAGGACGGTTATAGCTATGTTACATAGATCCCGCCCCTCTTTTACTCCCGCCGCCAAGCTGAACACAGCTATGTGGTTGAGCCATCAGGGGGAAGATAGATGAATTCCCCAGCAAATCCTAAGCTAAAAATTCTGATCGTTGATGACGAACCGGACAATCTTGATTTGCTTTACCGCACCTTCTATCGCGAATATAAGGTGCTCAGGGCAGAATCAGGCCCCGCTGCTCTAGAAATTTTGGCACGGGAAGGAGAAGTAGCTGTGATTATCTCCGATCAGCGAATGCCCAAAATGAGCGGGACTGAGTTTCTCCGCCTGACGGCGGCCCAGTACCCGGATGTGATCAGAATTATTTTAACTGGCTATACGGATGTTGAAGATTTAGTTGAAGCTATTAATGCTGGTAAGGTATTCAAATACGTTACTAAGCCTTGGGATGCCGAAGAACTCAGGGCTCTGGTCAGTCAAGCGGTGGATACTCACAATCTCCTGAAGGCGCGCACTAATGAACTGCGACGGGCGCTACAGCAAGAATCGCTGCTTTATGCTGTTACTAATACTATCCGATCGGCTCTGAATTACCAGCAGATGCTGCAACGAATTGTGGAAACAGTGGGTCAGATGTTTGAGGTGGGTTGCTGTCTGTTGCGTCCTTTCCAAGACGGTAGGGTGGCGGATGAATGGTTTGTTTATGAATTGCTCAAAACGCAGGAGTTGTCATCGTCGGATGCGACTGTAATGCCCCTAGATGCTGATCCGGCTGGACTTTCTGCGGATTTGCTACCGCTTTTGGTCTGGGAAACTAGAGAGGTAGAGGTGATTCAAGATGCTCAAACCGACGATCGCATCTTACATGAAGCCAATGACCAGCGCCGACTTGCTTACCAAGCTGCGAATATTCGATCGAGCTTAATCGTACCTCTGTTCTACCAAACGGAACTGATGGCAGTTTTAGCGCTGCACTCCTTTGAGCAGCCGCGCCAATGGGAAGAGCATGAGATAAATTTGGTAACTACAGTAGCAGACCAAGCGGCTTTGGCGCTGTCTCAAGCCCGTGCTTACGAACAGGTGCGGGCCCTGGCCAAACGGGAAGCCCTAGTCAATACTATTACTACGGCAATTCGATCGAGCCTCGACCCCCAAAATATTTTTGCAGCAATTACCGAACAACTGGGGCAAGCCCTGCAAGCAGACGGCTGTGTCCTATCTCTGTGGACGGAAGATGACGAATATGTTCAGTGCGTGGGGCTTTACGACTCTGAGCGGGAATTTGTAGCTGTAGAAGAGGATTTTAGCTCTCCTAACGTACTCGCCAACCCGGATAGTGTGACCAAGTTCGATCGCCCCTGGGCATCTCCCAACGCTTCCCTACCCCAGTCTTTAGTGCCGATTCGAGGCAATCCGGTTTTGCAAATTATTATGATGTCGAAAGAACCGGTGGCGATTTCAGACCTCAATGAACGCCCTGATATGAATGTTACAGAACTACAACTGCGATCGGCCGCCCGCGCCCTTTTAGTAGTCCCCTTGCTCTCGGATGGCAAAATCATCGGCAGCATTTCGTTGCGACAAAACAGCCACACCAGACGCTGGTTGGCCTCAGATATTGACCTGGCTCAAATAGTGGCAGCTCAAGCTGCTCTGGCGGTACAGCAATCACGCCTTTACCAAACTACCAGACAACAGGCAGAACGTCTCCTGGAAGCCGATCGACTCAAAACCGAGTTTTTCCAAAATATCTCTCACGAATTCCGTACACCCCTAACCCTCACCATCGGCCCTCTGGAATCAGTTTGCAGCCGCAAAGAAGATTTACCTTACGAACAAGCAGCTATTGCACTTCGCAATTCCCGCCGTCTACTGCGCTTAGTAAATCAACTACTGGATTTGCAGCGACTCGATGCCAGACGGATGCAGCCTAGTTTTCGCCCCTGCGATTTAGTGGGTTTCTGTTACTCTACCGCCGAATCATTCCGACCCTATTGCGACAAAAAACACCTAAACTTAATTACTGAATTGCAAGAATGTCCTTTACTCTATTTAGATATTGAAAGATTTGACAAAGTTATTTATAACCTGTTATCAAATGCTGTCAAATTCACCCCAGAAGGTGGAAATATAACTCTGAAAATTGAACAGGCAGGTTCTCATTGTTTGCTGCAAATAAAAGATACCGGCATCGGCATTCGCACCGAACAAATTCCCTATTTGTTCGAGCGTTTTCGCCAAGCTGAAGGTTCCGCCAACCGTTCCTATGAAGGTAGTGGCTTGGGTTTGGCACTGGTAAAGGAATTGGTGGAACTGCACGGTGGTCAAATTTCAGTGGAGTCAGTTTACGGTGAAGGTTCTACTTTTACGGTTTGGCTACACCTCGGTTCCACCCATTTACCTCCAGAACAAGTTCTGGAAATACCCACAGAATTTAACTCGTCCAAAGCAGTGGTGGAATTGGCAGATGTGGAAGGTGATTTGTCTGATGCTGAAATTGGCAGTGAGAGTTTTGAAGCCATCGAACCTGTAAATTCAGAAACAGCAGTGGGCACTGTTTTGGTGGTTGATGATAATCCTGATTTACGCTTTTATGTATCTGGAATTTTGCGAGATTCTGGGTTTACTGTTTTGCTTGCCCGCAACGGTGAGGAAGGATTTGCTGTGGCAAAAAATCGTCTACCAGATTTGATTGTGACGGATTTGATGATGCCTTTGGTGTCTGGTTTGGATTTGATTCGGATGCTTAGAGAAGATCAGGAATTGAAGGGGACTCCTGTGATTTTACTCACGGCTAAAGCTGATGAAGATACGCGAATTGAGGGGGTAGAGCGGGGTGCTGATGCTTATTTGTCTAAGCCTTTTAACGATCGAGAATTATTGGCAGAGGTGCGAAATTTGGTGGCTCTCAAGGAGAATGAACGCCGAGTGCAGCAGTTGAATAATTATTTAACTGAGTCGGTGTTGCGCCGATTTTTGCCACCAGCGATGGTGAAGGCGGCGGCGGCTGGAGAGTTGGCGCTGGATTTGCGCCCGGAACCGCGATTAATTACTATTTTGTTTAGTGATATTGTCGGTTTTACTCAAATGGCAAATACATTGCGATCGCGCCGGGTGGCTGAGTTGTTGAATGAATATTTGGCTGCGATGACTAAGGCGATTTTTGATAGTGGGGGCACGGTGGATAAGTTTGTGGGGGATGCGGTAATGGCACTATTTGGAGCGCCGGAGGAATTGAGTCCGAATGAGCAGGTGCGGCGTGCTGTGGCGGCTGCAAAGCAAATGCTGCTGGCTCTGAAGGAGCTTAATCAGAGCTGGATCAAGCAGGGAATTGTTGGGGAGAATGGGGTGGCTCCGGTGCGGTTTCGCTGCGGAATTCACCAGGGTACTGCGGTGGTGGGGATGTTTGGTGGTGTGGAGCGATCGGACTATACTGCGATCGGGCCGAGTGTGAATATTGCTGCTCGATTGCAAGAGGCTACGGAACCGAATACTGTACTAATTTCGGCGGCAGTTGCAGATTATGTTGAGGAGGATCGAATTATTAAATATAAGTCGCTGCAATTTAAGGGAATTGATGAGACGGTGTTAACTTTTTTACTGAATTGTGATTAGATTTATAGTCCCTACAAGAGCTAGGACACGGCAGGTGTCGTGTCCTAATTGTGACTACTAACAAACAACTCATATCGTTTCCGGTTGCATCGGTATTGTTCAAGCAGTCAACAGTTAACAGTTAACAGTCAACAGTCAACATCATTCCGGTGCAACCGGAAATGATATCATTTCTTAATTTACTGTTTCAATTGTCGGTAATCCTTCGGCATTCACCCACGCAATTTGAGCAATACGCCGATCGCGCGCATATTCCCGCACTTCCTCCAAAGTCTCCCGACTCTCCAAATCCATTTCCACCCGAACTAAATCACTAGACTCTCGAAGTTTTCGAGCGTAAACAAAAGCCGCCGCCGCAGCTTCAGAGGTTTGAGGTACAACCAAAAAGTCACTGGCTGGGGTTTCCTTGGCCAATAGACCCTCACTTAGCAAAATTTGGTGTAAATCTTCAATATTCAGACAAAACCCGATGCCAGGGTGATTTTGCCCTTGGGGATCGAACAATCCTAATAGTCGATCGTACCGTCCCCCTTGTCCCAAAACTCGCTGTCCCGTTTTAGGACTGCTGACAACTTCAAACACAATTCCAGTGTAGTAGTCAAATGTTTGAATCAAACTCAAGTCGAGGTGAATGTGGGATTTCAGATTGGGGATTTTTGATTGACATTGATACAGTAATTCGATCGCAGATTTGAGATTATTTAAGGCTGCTTGTTGTGGCAAATCTAAATCAAGCTTTGCCACAATTGGGAACACATCTTCTGGGCGGCCGCGCAAGTCAAATAACAGTAGAGCTCTTTCTCGCAATTCCGTTGACAGGGGTAAATTTTCCAAGCCGATGCGATCGAGATTGGCGATCGCCCCCCGAACTTGGGAGCGCACATTCAGGGGAAATGGTTCTAACAAAGTTGCAGTCAAACCCGCTTCTCCGATGACCAAGTGCCAGTCATCAATTTCTAAAGCCTGCAAGCACTCAGACAGCAATAGCAGCACTTCCGCATCGGCTATCGTCCCCCCTGAGCCTAGCAACTCTACCCCAGTTTGATAGAACTCCTGCTGCCCGCCTGAGTGTGTATCTGGGCTTTTGCGAAACACATTAGCGTTGTAGTAGAGACGCTGAGGTTGCCAGGGAGTCTTGCCCATCCGCATCACAGTGGCACGGGCAATGGCAACTGTCAATTCGGGACGCAAACCGAGTTCTCCATCTTCAGCGTCTTGTAATTTAATTAAGGTCGATCGGTCGATCGCACCTCCAGCCATCAAAGTCTCCAGGCGTTCTAAAGTAGAAGTAATAATTCGATGATAGCCCCAGCGATGAAACACTTGCTGCAAACGGCGTTCGATCGAAATTTTTTGAGCTACGTCAAGGGGCAATAAATCTCTTGCGCCCGATGGGGGTTGGTGAACCATAAGTTAGTTGATTGTTGACTGTTGACTGTTGACTGTTGACTGTTGACTGTTGGCTGTTGACTGTTGACTGTTGACTGTTGACTGTTGACTGTTGACTGTTGACTGTTG
>NZ_NXIB02000093.1 GCF_002412335.2 Tychonema bourrellyi FEM_GT703 | reverse complement strand
AGATGAGGGAGAGGGGGAGATGGGGAGAGAGGGACTGGATTTTGGACTGGAAAGACTTACCAAATATTTTTATTTTTTTTTGCCTAAATCCCTAATCTTCCCGGCAAGCACCAGTCTAACTTTTTAGAGTATGAGTAACATTCGATCGCCAGCCTGATTAATCCCCATGAAATTTCGGCTCTTAAAGTCAGTTTTTACCGCGTCAATTATGGCGATCGCCCCTATGATAGCAAACAGTCCCGCTTTTGCTCAAACAACTTCATTCTTCTGCGGCGCTGCGGGTAGCCATCCAGCCACAATAGCTGACCAACAAGGCAAAAATATTCCCGTTATCCTATGGGTGACAGACAACTATTTCAATGAATCCGGGGAAGATGCGATGACTCGGTGTACGCGAGTCTCAGGAATTCTCAACAATTCCCAATCCCAGGGAAACTGGGACAACATTATCACAGCAGGTGCATCCCGTACAGGTCAACCGATTATTTGTGCAGCCAATCCTCAAGACGGTTCCTGTAGATTATTATATCAGATACCGAGAGGGCAAAATCCTGAACAAGCCAGACAAGAACTATTAAGAAGAATCAAAAATCCTAATTTAAGTATTCCACCTGTTAAGGTAAATTAGTTATTGCGAATTGGGAATGGGGAATGGGGCATGGGGCATAGGGCATAGGGAATTGGGCATTGAAACCAACAACAGTCAACAGTCAACAGTCAACAGTCAACAGTTAACAGTCAACTGTCAACAGTTAACAGTCCACTACTTGCAAAGAGTAGCAACTCTTGTCAAATACTCCGGCTGATTGGTGAAATAATTACAGCTTTGTTTCAGCAATTCTTCTAAACTTTCAACTTGCCTCAACCAGACAGTGCCATTACTTCCAGCCACAGCAATTTGCCTGCCATCCCGACTCCAACTAACACTAACGACATTCTCTGGAAACTCAAATTGAGCAACCTGTCGCCCCGCCAAATTCCACAACCGCACTGTCTTATCAATTCCCACTGTAGCAAGACGTTCTCCATCCGGGCTAAAACTAATCGATTTCGCATCCAAATGCAAAGTTTGAAATTCACTAACTAACTCTTGTTTTGACAAATTCCACAGTCCGACTTTACCATTCAATGTGACTGTCGCAAAGCGTTGCTGCTCTTGGTTGAGACTGAAACTTATGCCGATCGCCTGAATCGGCAGTTTTTTAATCAACTTACCAGATAAACTCCAAATCCGCACCGTAGATTTGCCATCTAAAGTAATTAAAAAATTGCCTCTAGGACTAAAATTGACACTTCTAATTAAACCATTATGCCCGGTCAGTTCTACAGGAGATGATTTTATTTTAGGCAGTTGTGAAATTTGCCAAATTGCCACACTATTGTTTATTCCCGCCACCGCCAAAAGATTTTGATCGGGGCTAAAGCTGATGCTGCTGACTGAACCTTGAATTGCCGAAAATTCCGATATATTTTTACCCGATAAATTCCAGAATTTAACAGTGCTGTCCTTACCTGCTGTCGCTAAAAAATCTCCATTAGGACTAAAGTTTACAATATTTACTGACTGCTGTAAAGCTTTCCACTCAGCAATCTTTTTCCCTGACAAGTTCCAAATCCGAATTCGATCATCTATTCCTGTGGTTGCCAAAAATCGTTGATTTGGGCTAAAGCTGACGCTAGTTACAGCACCTGTATGAGCTTGCCAAGTCATCTTTTTTTGTAGAATAGATGTTTTTTTCCCCTGCTGTTGTCCGCTAATTTTATCGAGAATTACTTGCAGTGCCAACAGCGGTATAGTTGCCGGATATTTTTCTAATTCCGGTTTGTTTTTAACCAAAGTTGTTAAATTGTTCCCAGATGCGATCGCCTTCAATAAAGCCTCCGACAAAGCTTGGCTATTTTCAGTCTTCTGAGATACCGCCAATAGCAAAGCATCACTGGCAGTTTGTTCGATTTTGATACTAGCTTGTGCTAATTTAAACCGCTGATAAGCCAGAGTAGAAAAGCCGATCGCCCCAACTAAAGATGCAGCCAATATCGCAGAACCGATACCAATCCATTGTTTCGCCTTTTGTTTAGCAGAGCCAGCTTCTAGCTGAGCTTTTTTAGTTTCTATTGTCGCTGAACATAGCAATTGATTTTGGTTGCTTAAAATTAGTTTTTGGCTGGCTGTTAAAAACTGAAAATCTTGATTTCTCAAACTTTTTCCTGCCGCCCAATCTAAGGCTGATTGCAAATCATTTCCTCCCAACAGTTGGGATTCATCTTGACAATCAGAATTGAGCCATGCTTTGATTGACTCTGAGTAAGGCGATAATTTGTCTAACTCTTTTTCTATTAAAACTTTGTTAAATATAGCTTGATAAATTGAATTAGAAAGTGTTAATTTATCCTTGTGTTTAATGATTAACCCACTCAATCGTAATTCCATTTGTTCCGGGCTACCATCGGGGACAATTTCAACTTGCTCTAAAATCTGCTGATATAATCCAAGTCTCCTGATAATGCGCTGATTTTGTTTGAACAGCCGATCGCGAATTGTTGACAAATGTTCCGGTACATCTTGAGATTCCCAATTATCCACGATTTTCAAACGCACTACTTTCTCAACCCACTCCTTAGCAGTGTTAATTTTATCTTTCTCCCCGAATGTAGGGGCGGTGCCCCCGTGCCCGCCCTGGGGTAAATCCGAGATTAATTCAGCATTTTCCAACAGGAGTTTGCAAAGCTTTTGAGTCAAAAAAGGTTGCCCTCCAGTCCAATACAAAACCTCTCGCAAAACTTCCTGAGAACTATCTGTAAGCTCAACCAACCCTGCTGCTAGCGGTTGGGCTTCTGTTTCATCAAAACCAGTTAACTCTATCGCCTTGCCAATATTAAAAGGGGTGTTGCTACTAGCATTTTTATCGCGGCACAAATCTGTCGGCGATGCGACTCCTAAAAGTGCCCAAGTTAAGCGATCGAATTCTGAATTATTGGCGCGTTTATTGTAGCACGATCGAATTAATGCTAAAAAATCGTCGGCGGGAAAATCGAGGGCGAGAATGCTGTCTATTTCGTCAATAAAAATGACAATATTGCTGGAAATATTCGCTAACAGTACAGTTTCGATGAATTCGCTCAATCTTTGCACTGGGGCTAAAAAATTGCGATCGCGCCACCAAGTCCGCACATTCACAACATCTGACAGATTAAAGTTATTTTCGAGAATGCGGAGAAGACCAGCATACCACTGTTCGGGAGTCACGCCACGGTTGCCAATTTCCGAAATGTCGATCGCAGCACAAGCAATTCCATCACTTCTGAGCCGTTGAATTGTCCGCACCTGCAAGCTAGATTTTCCCATTTGTCGGGAATTTAAAACATAACAAAATTCCCCGGCTTTCAATCCGTTATACAAGTCGTCATCTGCTTGTCGTTTAACGTAATTGGGAGCATTATTTGTGAGACTCCCGCCGACTTGATAGTAACTCGGTTTTGTGGTAAAATTCATATAATAAAATGGTTTTATGTTGCGTTGATGATTCGGCGATTGAAATCGCTACTACACAAACGAAGTCCGCCTCCGCGGACTAAAAAAAAGAGCGGTAGTTCTTTCAATTTATCACTCCCAATTATTTTGATTGATTAAACTGGCTTGGCTTCATTCCTAACCAAATTTGTTGTCCCGTTTCCTTGAATGCAAGCACGACTACATCAACTGATGAACCAACTGCTGGATATTCATCGCGTGTCATAAAACCTTCATCTTTGAAATTCCCAAGTTCAACAATACCCGTAAACTTTATCCCTGGAAGGGCAACAAATATCCCAAAAGGCCAGTGCTTGGTGACTACTCCTTTCAATTTAGTTCCAACTTTTAGAGACTCTTTTATTTCTTCCCATGATTGCTCGTTAACTATTTTACTTTATAAGCCTCCTACTTGCATCATTTAATTAGTAAGGTACTCTACTATCCTAAACTTTGAATAATCGCCCTAAAACTTCGTCTGATATCAATTCCGGTGCAGCCGGAATTGATATGACGCACCCTACAAGTTAAACGAACCGCGAAGGCGCGTTCGGCGAAGCCGTTCCCGTTCCCCGCAGGGGTTCCCGAAGGGTAGGGTAGGACGCGAAGTAAGAAAGAAGAAGAAGAAGTCTCTTAAGTTTTATTCAGAGTTGCCGTATGCTTATTCAAGAAATCTAACAATGCTTCCGCCTCCGGGGATGGCTGTAAACTGGCGTAAGAATAGCGATACAAACCTCTGCAAATCAGAGATAACCGCGTTGAAAAATCAAGCACTGATGGGATATCGACAATCACATCATCAACGGGTGGAATATCCCCTCGCTGACAATATACGGCATAGCTAATTCGAGGCGATTTAGCCCGACTGCTGCTGCGGCTTCCCCAGTGAAAAACGTATTGATCCCAGCACGATAGAGTACCAGCTTGTGTCGGTAAAGCCCGGATATCTTCCAAGGCAAATTTAGTAGCTTTTGTATTGAGATTTTTGATAGCTTCAGTATACTCGGGATCGCGGTTTGCCGGAAGCAAGTACATACATGAATTCAGGGGATTAGCCTCAGTAATTGTCACCCAAATAGTAAGCACTGTCGGCATACCGTTGGAGTCTATAGTATTTTCGTACTCGGCGTCGCGGTGAGGCTCAAATCCTTTGCCACTGTCAGAAGTTTCTATGTAATAAACCCAAAAATTTGGAACTAGCTTGTAGCTGTTTCCCAGAATTCCTGTCAAGGTTGAGTTGAAGTAACCAAATGCTTGATAGAAGATATCGTAGACGAGGGCAAACATTGTCGGAAACCCGGCTTTTCGGACGTTTTCTATACAGTCGCGCATCTGGTGAATAGTGGCAGCAGGTATTACGCTAGGTGTTTGGAAATAACCTTCTTCTCGCAGTTGCAGCGCGTACTCGTCAATTTCTGCTTGTGGGATTCCCGAAAATTCTGAAAACCCTTGAAATGGTCGATCGGAAATAGTTGAATTGGAGTTGAGATTGCGCCAATAGTTAATATCTTCTGCTTGTGGCAGAAGTGAAATTAATTTATCTAAGTCAAGAGACTTTCTCAGAGTGACGGTTTCTTCAGTCATCGATCCTATTTTATATTGATACTGCACCGGGAAAGCCAGGGCGATCGCTCTTTTGCGATATTTCTGCTTATCTTTCCCGCCTAGGGCTGATTGTACGTCATTAATGAGCTAAAATCTCCAATTAATTCACTCCCAAATTAATTTTAAAATATTGTCGGTACAAGTCGCACCTCGGTACGCACTCGTTTCCCTGTAATTTTACCAACCCCAAACTATCCAATTTAAACGCCTGAATCGCCTTTAATTGCACCGGAGAATCCGCCGCTGCAATCTCTCTCATCCCCGCAGCCAACTCTGGATATTCTTCTAAATTCCACAATTGACGGCGCAAATGGTCGCTGTAAATTCCTGCATCTGCGATCGCACTTTCTTTCAATTCATTAAGGGTCAATTCTGACTGCGAAATATGATATAATGCAACTCGCACTAAATAAGGATGTCCGCCCACAATTGCCATCAATTTGTCAACTTCTTGATTAGACCAGTTTAAGTTATGGCGCGCTGCTAAATCTTGGATTTGCACAGCGTTGAATTCTGGTAAATCTACGGGTAATCCGACGTTGAAAGGCGATTGATTGATATTCATCGGAATGTAAACTTCGGTGGAGTGAACTATGATTAATCGCAGTTTTTTCCAGATGTCGCGTCGCTTCGATTCTTCGTGCCAAGCCCGCAGCAATCCTAAAAAGTCTTCGGCAATGTCGGGATATTGAAAGACTCGATCGATCTCGTCTAATCCTAACACTAAAGGAGTGTCGATTTGTGGCAGGAGATGTTTCTCAAAGTAATCTTTGCAATTGACTTTGCTGCCGAAAATTTTATCCCAATAATCGTCTAGTTGATTGGGGATATTTAACTCTCGCCCGACATAGGCACAAAACCACTTGAGAAATTTATCGAGATTGGCAAATACAGTTTTATCAACTAATTGAAAAGTTAGCGGAACTGTGCGATAATCTTGACAGGATGCGTGGTGCAAAATTCTTGCCATTAAAGAAGTTTTTCCCATTTGTCTGGGAGCTTTTATTCTAATTAAAGCGCTGGGTTGTAAAATAGTTTGATAGCAGCGTTCTTCGATGGGATGACGTTCTATATAAAATTGAGAGGCCACATCGAGTTGTCCTCCCGGTAATTCCGGTTCGGATGCAGCTAAAGGAACGTTTTGGTTAGTAATTTCTAATACTTGGTTTGGTGTTAAATCTTCAGTAAATACTGTATGCCCGATCGCACTTAAGGCAGTTTCTAACTGTTTTCCCAATTCGCGATCGGGTTCGGTGCTCTGATAGCTGATAAAAATCTTTACACTTCGACTGCGATCGGCTGTTTCCTCCGTCGGTAGCAAATCCCTCGGCTCATCCGTATCTTCAGCATCGTCTAGTTTAGCCGATCGATGGTCGATATTGGTCAAAGTTAAATCAAAAGCAGCGAACAACCGCCGAATTTTACTGAGATCCGCACCTTCTCTACCCTGCCGAATTTTGCTGACTGTATCGGAACCAACGCCACACTCAGCCTCGATTTCAGTCAGAGTACCTCTAATGTTATATCGGTCAGACCATTCTTGGATCGCCTCATTGAGCTTCTTTAAGCCCGTGGCGGTGAGAATTCGACCGCGATCGCGTTTTGACTTGATCACTTCGATTGCAATAAAAGGAAAAGGAATATAGCAAGTTTAACCCCTTAACTTCGTATTTTAAGCGATTTTAAGGGAGATAATCAGCCAGGCCCAACTTAATTAAGTTTATCCCCTAAATTTTTATTGTCGATCGCAGGCTGAAACCCCATCCTGTCAACGACTTCAACTTTTGAATCTATTTTGACTAAAAAAAATCTTAACTCCCCAATCTCCCCCGCGAATAACTAATTAATTTTTTATAGTAGATACATCAAGCAAAAAGGGGCAGTACAATGAACAACATTTTACATAGACTGGCAATGGCCGCTTTAGCAACCGCAGCCATATTCACCATTAATACCCTGAATAACTTAACTGAATCATCGGCCACTGCAAAATTTGATCGGGCCGAAATCAATCAAAGGGAAACTTTTTCCGTAGCATTTAGTCAGTTCAATAAATAATAACATTCATTGATTGAATTTGGTATAAATCATGAACTATACACTTGACTCCCTACTAGCTACCGCTACAAAATCTGACTTAGTTAATGCTGAGGCGATCGATGCCTGCACAACCACAGCGTGGCTCGAATTGGTAGCACTAGACACCAATGTTTTCACGGGAGATGATTGGCTGGCATTGTGCGATGATATTGATAGCGGTGAGATCTACCGCGATTGGTTTCTCTGGCAGGATTCAGAAGTTAGTGGAGATTGGCAAGCTTATGACCATTTGAGCGATCGACGATTTGTGGCCCAAGGAAAAGTGTTGATCAAAGCGATGATTGATGCCATAGAAAATGCTAGAAATCAAGCGATTGCCCAACTTGAATTTATTTAATATTAGTGATTGGTTATTAGAGTCAACAAATAACAAATAACCAATCACAATTAACAACTAACTAATGACTATTCTTTACGCTCAACAGTATTGTAGGGTGCGTCAGTTTTAAGGTGTTTGCCATGTATAGCAAGTGTTCTAACTGACGCACCCTACAGGCTGGTTATTAGAGCCAACAAATAACAAATAACCAATCACAATTAACTATTCCTTGCGCTCAACAGCCACAGTCAAACTCGCTGCAAATCCTCCAACTGTCGCCAGTATAGCAGCTATTGGAAATACGATCGCCCCTGCAACTCCACCTACCAATCCCGCCATCAGCGGAATGTCTGCCAGAGTCCGCCCTTGGGAGTTCTTGATGACGAGGCGGCGGAGTTTTCCTTGCTGAACTAATTCTTTGATTCTGGCAATTAAAGAGTCACCGCTAATCTTAAACTCTTCTACTCTGACTTTTTCTTCTGTTGCAAATTCCGAAGTGAATAAAGGAGTTCCAACTGTTGTGTTTGTTGCATCTGCGACGGCTGCTGTTTCGTCTTGGAGAATCGTTACTTTTTGTTCTAGTTGTGAGTTCATTTTTTGTAATGGCGGGTAAAAACCAGCCGTTTAATTTCTATACTCTGATTGTCTGCGATCGCAACTGGGAACGACAGGTAAGAAAACCCTACAATCTGCATTCGTACTTTCCACCCCCGCACTCTTACTCAAAACTTTATGCCAAAAGGAAGAAGGAATAAGCAAGTATCTAAGGATTGAGAATTAAATAACATTGACTTCCGTAGGTTGGGTTGAAGCATGAAACCCAACAT
The DNA here is from genome assembly GCF_002412335.2 of Tychonema bourrellyi FEM_GT703. Taxonomy (GTDB): domain Bacteria; phylum Cyanobacteriota; class Cyanobacteriia; order Cyanobacteriales; family Microcoleaceae; genus Microcoleus; species Microcoleus bourrellyi. The sequence goes on along the minus strand of NZ_NXIB02000093.1, from coordinate 7,678 downwards.
TCCCAGCTTAACATTGACTTCCGTAGGTTGGGTTGAAGCATGAAACCCAACATTCCCAGCTTAACATTGACTTCCGTAGGTTGGGTTGAAGCATGAAACCCAACATTCCCAGCTTAACATTGACTTCCGTAGGTTGGGTTGAAGCATGAAACCCAACATTCCCAGCTTAACATTGACTTCCGTAGGTTGGGTTGAAGCATGAAACCCAACATTCCCAGAGCGTTGGGTTTCGTCCCTCAACCCAACCTACACAGGTTAATCTGCGATCCTAAGCTTAAAATGTTACTCGATCGCGCCATTTCTCTAAAATCTTGTCACCAATACCCTGAACCCGCGCCACGTCGTCCAAAGAGGTGAAAGGTTGTTGTTTCCTGGCGGCCATAATCCTCTCGGCTAACTTCGGTCCAACTCCTGGTAAAGTCTCCAATTCTGCCTGACTCGCTGTATTCAAATTAACTAATTTTTTTGCCTCAGCAATTTGAGGTTTTGTTGCCACAATTTTCCCCATAAGTATTGGAGATTTTGATGCTGGTGGTACTGATTCACACTCTTTTTTGCTAGCATCTATTTTCTGTTTAATTCTGGGAGGAATGCCTAAAATTGCACCTTTGTAAAGCCGATCGAACTCCCGTTCAAAATGGGCTGCAACTACCGGACTTGCGATCGCCAATAGCGTCTCATCATTCCCGTGATTTGCAGCCTCACTCCAGTTGTGAGAGCCTGTAATCACCGTATTTGCATCTACAACACCAAATTTGTGGTGCAGGCGATCGCCCATTGGTAACGCGGGCACCCCCACCGTAGTCAATGGCTGTTTCCAAGGGCGATTGTCAGCTTCCAACTGGCAATGCTCAATTAAAGTCGCCCCCATCATGTCTAAAGCTTCACTGTAAGGGCGATAAATAAAATTTGAATCAATCAAAGCTCGGACTGCAACTCCTCGCTGAGCCTCAATTTCCAGAGTATTTGCTAATCGCTGAGACGAAAAAACAAACAGTGCCAAATCAACAGACTTTTTCGCACTACCCAAATTTTGATTAATCAAACTGTTAACGCTTTTTTCCCAAGGTAAAGTCTTGGAAGTCGGTGAAAACTGCACTGTCACAGTTGTATCACCTACTCTGACTTTTTGCATGGGACGAAACGGCTTTTTAACCCCAAACTTGCTGTCTGGTTTGCCTCCGGGCCCGTCGCCCCACATGATGTTAAATTCTTGAGTAAATAGTTGTGCTAATTGAGCATTCTCAATTTTCAGCAAATTGTTCGCATTGCCACGACTTGCTGGTGTTTTGAAATCACCATGAACATCACTGGTGGTAAAATTAGCCGAAGTTGCAATTACGGTTTTGCCATCGATTACTACAAATTTGTGGTGCATTAAATCGCTACTTTTTGAACCGTCAGCCGTATCGTCTATCACAGGAATTCCGGCATTTTTAATCATTAGTAAAGCATCATTTTTCTGGATTTCCTCTGCACTCAATTTGCCGTCTTTATTTGTATCAGCAAGTTGGACAAATTCGTGGTAGCGATCGCGATCCCTGTCTGTTAATTTCGCCAACTCCGGGGCTTTATAATCGCTCCAAGGGCGACTATACATATGTTCTACGATCAATCTCACTTTGATCCCCGATCGCTGGCGATCGCTCAAAACCCGCGCCACACCGGGCAAGCGAAACTCCTGCACAGCTACATCTACCGTCGATCCAGCAGTTGCGATCGCCTCCATGACCAATTTTTCCAAATCATCTCCAGCCCTAGTTTGCTGGCGATAAGGCTCTGTATAACTCGAAGTGAGTGACTGATTGAAGTATACTTGGAGTAAGGGGTCTTGAGGCAACGGAATCAGGCTAGGAGGTAATTGCGGCTGTTCTTCCTCTTGTTGTCCGCAAAACGCGAGACCGATTGTCAGCAGCAAAAGCCAGCACAAACGCCGTAAAATATAATAAAGTGGAGTCACAAAAGTTTAAAAATAATTGAGGTCATTTATTAGCTCACAGTTCAAATATATTAGATAATGTCAAGTTAGAACCTATTAAATTTATGAAAGGGAATAGATTTTACGTCTTGTAAGACTGCATCGATGCCGGAAGCATCACTATCACTGGTAGGGTAGCAGCATTCAGGGGCGTGGGTCAAACCCAATACTGCTGCTTTATGGTAAAAAGAAAATCACTTTTTCCGTGTGGTCACAAAGGATATGGTAAAGCGTGTCATCGCTGCACGCAAGAGTTTCTGGCGCATCTCCATTGCGTTCAATTGTTGGCGGAAAAACAAACCAAAAAACAGGAAAAGGAGGCATCATTTGCCAGAGACATCATCGATCTCAGAGGTCTACCAGACCACATAGTTACTAAAGCTCGCGCTATTATAACTGCTTTGGGCGAAAACAAGAATTACAGAGATTTTGGGGGTAAACGTTTGCGTCACAATCGTTTGATTGTAAGTATTCCTTTAGGGCGAAACTACAGAATGTTATGCAAAGATGGTGGCACTTTCTTGATTCCCCAAAAAGTTTTGTCCCATGAAGATTATAATGTTTGCAAACCTGGGAGTTAGTTATTGGTGAGTTGTTATTGGTGAGTTGTTATTGGTGAGTTGTTATTGGTGAGTTGTGCTTTTTTTTTCTAAGATGTTATAATTATTGAATGTTTACCTTTTAAACGTATGGTTAGGTTTCAAGAGTTGCAGGTTTATCAATTGGCCGAGCAAATTTCTAATGAAGTTTGGTTTATTGTTCAATCCTGGGATTTATTTGCTAAAAATACAGTCGGGAAACAATTGGTTAGGTCAGTCGATAGTATTGGTGCTAATATTGCCGAGGGGAATGGGCGGTATAACTATAATGATAATCAGCGTTTCATCAAAATAGCCAGGGGGTCACTACATGAAACAAGACACTGGTTAAGATTAGCTTGCGCCCGACACCTGTTAACCACCGAGCAAATCGATCGCATAAAACCATTAATAGACGAACTATCTCCCAAACTCAACGCTTACCTAAACTCAATTCAAAGTAAAGCAACTACTCAAGCGTTGAAAATCAAAAAAACACCCAAAAGCCAACCACCCACAGACTCTTAACCAATAACAAATAACCAATAACAACTAACCAATAACAACTAACCAATAACAACTAACTCATTAAAACCCATGCAAATTTATCTCGACTACAGCGCCACGACTCCGACACGCCCAGAAGCAATTGATGCTATGCAAAAAGCTCTCACTCAACATTGGGGAAATCCTTCGAGTTTGCACGAGTGGGGACAAAGGGCCGCCACAGCTTTAGAATTAGCGAGAATGCAGGTGGCTGGACTGATTAATGCGCTACCAGAATCGATTGTTTTTACTTCCGGTGGTACTGAAGCTGACAATTTGGCAATCATCGGAATTGCGCGTCTTTATTCGACACCACAGCACATAATTATTTCTAGCGTAGAGCATTCGGCAGTATCAGAAACCGTGCGACAACTGGAACAATCAGGATGGGAAGTGACGCGCCTACCCGTGGATAAACTTGGGCGAGTTCACCCTTGGGATTTGCAGCAGTCGGTGCGATCGAATACAGTGTTAATTTCGATCATTTACGGACAAAGCGAAGTTGGTACGCTACAACCAATTGAAGCATTGGGACAAATTGCGCGCGATCGCAATATCCTGTTTCATACCGATGCTGTTCAAGTCGCTGGCAGATTGCCAATAGACGTACAAAAACTGCCCGTAGACTTGCTTTCGCTCTCCAGCCACAAGCTGTACGGGCCCCAAGGTTCGGGGGCGCTTTACGTGCGTCCTGGTGTAGAATTAGCGCCAATCTTGACTGGTGGTGGACAAGAATTGAAATTGCGTTCTGGGACGCAAGCAGTGCCGATAATTGTGGGTTTTGGGGTGGCGGCGGAATTGGCATCGCAGGAGATGGATGGGGAAACTGCGAGGTTAATTGAATTGCGCGATCGCCTTTTCGATCGATTAGCACAAGTACCCAGTTTAGTAGCAACGGGCGATCGATATCGCAGACTCCCACACCACGTCAGTTTTTGCATTGTTTCTCCCAATAGTGGCACTGTCCAAGTGACGGGCAAAACTTTAGTGCGACAGCTAAATTTAGCCGGAATTGGGATTAGTTCTGGTTCTGCTTGTAACAGTGGAAAACTAACTGCGAGTCCGATATTATTGGCAATGGGATATAGCAAAACTATGGCCATTGGTGGCATTCGCTTGACTTTGGGACGGGAAACAACGGAAGCTGATATTGATTGGACTGCAAGTGCGATCGAGCAAATTTTGGATAGATTAATGCCAAAGGTAGCATTATCTAGGCGTTAGCAGGAAATTCTGCGGTTCCAATCCAAAGAAACCGGGTTTTTTACAACTTTCCCGACTGTCACCAAATATTCTGGAAAAAACCCGGTTTCTAAATCTAAGAAACCGGGTTTTTTTCCAAATCGCGGGCTGTAACCAAATATCCTGCGAAAAACCCGGTTTCTGGCCACCCATGTGTCCAAGACCAAACTAAATTCATCAATTACTGGTATATAATCAGAATAGAACAGAGCGGAGTCAAAGCTATGTCAACTACAGAAAAAGTTCGCTGGACAAGCGCTGATTTAGAATCATTACCCGATAATGGCAACCGTTATGAGATAATCGAAGGAGAATTAGTCGTGACAAGAGCACCTCGCTGGGAACATCAAGACGTTGCTAACAATGTTTGCGTTGAGTTAACTATTTGGTCAAGACAGACTAAGTTAGGTAAAGCTGTCCAAGTACCGGGTCTGATATTCACGGATGCTGATAATGTGATTCCTGATGTAGTTTGGGTAAGCTATGAACGTTTAGCACAAATATTAGATCAGTCAGGACATTTGGCTGGTGCACCGGAGTTGGTAGTAGAGGTGATGTCTCCGGGTGAAGAAAATGAAAAGCGCGATCGGCAATCTAAGTTAAAGTTATATTCAGTCCAGGGCGTGCGAGAATACTGGATATGTGACAGATTACAGCAAAAAGTTGAGGTTTACCTGCGGGAAAATGGGGTGTTGAAATTAGCAATGACTTTATTCAAAGAAGATAATTTAACCAGTCCTTTGTTACCGGGTTTTAGTGTGTCAGTAGCCGCATTATTTGCGTAAATGGTGCGATCGCTACCCTCCAGACAAAAACAGGACAGTACCGCATTATTGAGGAAAATGACTTTCAAGCAATAGATCACCCAAGTCAATCTGTACTTTCGCGCCCGATCGCGATACAATGATCTACTCAGCTCAAACCCAGCCCTAACGGGAGTAGACAAACCATGCAGCCCGAACAAGAACAAGAGATTCTCAACCTCCGCGATCGCCAATTAACGCCCAAACAAATTGCCCGAAAGTTAGGATTAAAAGCATCCGAAGTCAGTACCTTTCTGATATCTCAGGCAGAACAAACAGCCCTCGCTAGCGCCGAAAAAGGAGAGTTATTGCCCGTTGCTCAATGTCTCGTGGATGTAAATTTTGCGAATGTATTGTTGCGAAATGAAACCTCTGAAGCGGGCGGTTTGGGTTTAGTGATGGTTACTCGTTCCAAGGGATACAATCGTTTTGTTGCAGCCACTTATTTGATCGACTACTGGTGTTTGGGAGTCAAGGATAGCATTCCGCCACGTAACTGCAACGATAGCCAATATAAAACTCTCATTGAGAATTCTTACTCGCCGTTTCTGGGATACGAAGAGATTAGTGTAGAACAAGCACAAGCCCTGGTTTGGGGCGCGATCGCCTATTCCAAAATATTAGGCTTTGAACCGCATCGCGATTTCGAGCAGTCGAAGGCTCATCTAGGAGAATCAACCAGCGAAATCGGCTTGAAATTTGGTCGCAATGGAAAACCTTTTTATGTTGAAGGGCCTTACGATAATACAACGAAAATTATCAATACGCTTAAAAAGTCTGTGGGAGACGGTAATTTCGATTACTTGTTCGGGATTGGGTAGAAATTGATACGGTTCCGCGCGATCGAAGAAACCGGGTTTTTTCCCAAATCTTCGCGTGTAACGAAGTCTGTCGCAAAAACCCGGTTTCTGGCCACCCGTGTTTCCAAGACTAAACTAAACCAATTGGTTATATACTGAAAGCAGACGGTACTCGAATACCACTAAACTACGGTGAAATAAAGATCAAAAAAACCACAGGTAAATATCATGTTATACCTCGCACAAGACCCCGTACAAGCTACTGAAATTAGTCAAGAACTAGAGCAAGAAACTGAGTGGGAGTTTGCGGAAATCTGGGCTGATACTCTGATATCTCCTCCTTATATCCTGATGTTGGTTAAGGAAAAATCAGGGATATTTTGCATTCATAATCCGGCACAAAACTATAAAGTTATTTTTTCTAGTGAGAATTACGAAGCTGCTAAAATGTGGCTGTTAGAGGATGAATATGAGCGTTTGAATAGTCGCATTTCACAAGAAGTATAAAATAAAGTGGTGTCGCCATATCCAACCGGGGTTTAAACCCCTGTTGGACTATGAGGCTAACCGAGGTTTCTGGCCACTCACCCACGCACAACCAAAGAAACCGGGTTTTTTCCCAAATCTTCGCGTGTAACAAATATCCTGCGAAAAACCCGGTTTCTGGCCACCCACCAATCATGATAAAATAAATCCCGGTGTCACCCAAAACTCCCACAATGGAAGAAAACCGAGCCGAAGCCTATCTCCAATTAATTCACACCCTGCTGAATTGCCCGAACGGAGACGAACCGCAGATATTACAGGATAACTCAGAATTATTGGATCGCGGATTTCTGGAAACTTGCGAGTCAGTAGCGGCAAAGTTGGCAGCACAAGGAGGCGAAAATGGGAATAATTAACTTCCTCCGAAATCTGGCCAGTCAGCTAGGGAAATTCATCGATATGAACGATGACGGAGATAGCAATAACTCTCAAGGTGAAAATCCCCAAGAGTATGCCAACTTTATCCTAGAATTATTGCAAGCACGAGAGTATGCCAACTTTATCCTAGAATTATTGCAAGCAGAAGAAGCTAGCGATAGTGATATTAAAGTAATTTACCCCATGCTGGCCCAACGGCAACATCTCCTCAATGCCCGTTTTGCCGAGACTTTACAGCAAGTAGCCCAGAGGTTACTTGATGGCGAAAATGCAGAAACAATTAGCTCAATTGTCGCCCTAATTGAAAATTTGAGTATTCATATTAGTGACTTTCCCCGTGGGAATAGAGCGAATAATATTGAAATTGCCATTACGGGTTATCAAATAGTTTTAAATAATCGGGAACCGGGAAGCGAAGACTTTGCTAGAACTCAATATAACCTAGCTAATGCCTACAGTAACAGAATCAAGGGTTCGCGGGCGGATAATCTGGAACGGGCGATCGCATTTTATGACGCTGCTTTAACAGTTCGTACCCTTGAGGATTTCCCTGAACAATGGGCAACGACTCAAAATAACCTAGCTGTTACCTACAGTAACAGAATCAAGGGTTCGCGGGCGGATAATCTGGAACGGGCGATCGCATTTTATGACGCTGCTTTAACAGTTTATACCCTTGAGGATTTCCCTGAAGATTGGGCAATGACTCAAAATAACCTAGCTAATGCCTACAGTGACAGAATCAACGGTTCGCGGGCGGATAATCTGGAACGGGCGATCGCATTTTATGACGCTGCTTTAACAGTT
>NZ_NXIB02000092.1 GCF_002412335.2 Tychonema bourrellyi FEM_GT703 | reverse complement strand
TCAGCAAATAGCCCAGCCTCACTGGTTTACTCTTTCGACAATTAATCCACCCTGCTTCTTAAGGGGGGCTAGGGGGGATCTAGATTTAATAGTCAAACAAAAGTCTCTGACTGGGTTTGACGTTAAGTTGACACTAATGGGCACTGCCGTCTCCTAATTTCGACTTATATAGAGTGTTGGGTTTCGTTCCTCAACCCAACCTACAGAATAAGTGTAGGTTGGGTTAAGCGATAGCGAAACCCAACATCTAACCACAGAATAAGTGTAGGTTGGGTTGAGCGATAGCGAAACCCAACATCTAACAACCAACAACTAACTTCCTTTTAAGAGCGCGATCGAAATTCAATCACATCTTGCTTAATAGTGATGTCTTTATCACCAAAAAAATCATGTCCCAACAGTCCGATATCTAGGGACGGCGAGATGGCTACAACTACATTTTTAATCGCCAAACCCCCAGCTTGAATAGAAGTCAGGCGGCCTAGGGGAAAAGTAGCCTCTCCGTTGGGAGTTTTTGCTTGGACTGTTCCCGAAGGAATAACGCCCAAAGCTTTTGCCATTGCTGGTGTAATTACTGTGCCACTGGCTCCCGAATCTACCATCATATCGAACTTTTGTGTGCCATTAAATGTGACTTCGATGACCGGAATATTAGCTTCTCGGCGTTTGATTTTTGCCTGAAATACTCCTGAATTGGCTGCTGTGGAAGTAGCGGGAGTTAATTCTTTGGGGAGAAAACCGCAGACTGATTCGCTGAGGTTGACAGTTTGGCCGTTTGAGTTCCGCATGAAGCATCCTTCAATTTCTTGAGCTAGTGCTCGCGAGGAGTTGGCAACAGTCCCTACTAAAATTGAACTGCTCAGAGAAATAACGGTTGTTAAAACCAGTAAGGGTTTTGGTAGGTTTTGAGCTGACCGTTGATTTTTGTATAGGTTTGAGAGTAAAGGTAAAGCAGATTTGTGAGGCATAGTTTGGTTAAACGCTATAGCTCGATCGTAACAGGGGCAACTGCCGATCGGTATAGATTCAAACTCTCTGCTCTATTTTGATCGGATTTAGCTACAAAATGTTAAACAAAATACAGCGGTAAATTACTATCGAATAGAAAACTAAAATAAGATTTTTATTTTGCTGGCGCTCCAGAAGTCCCTGTTAGGGATAAAAATAAGGTAAAAATCAGCGAAAAGTAATTAAGGATGCCATGTCACTTTCAACTGCACAACCCGCTCTCCTAGTCCTCGCTGATGGTACTGCTTACCGCGGCTGGTCTTTTGGTGCTCGCACCACCGTCGTCGGCGAAGTAGTATTCAATACCGGGATGACTGGCTATCAGGAAGTTTTGACCGATCCCAGTTATTCGGGACAAATCGTCACTTTTACTTATCCAGAATTGGGTAATACCGGGGTAAATCTCGAAGATCAAGAATCTTCGCGCCCGCATATTCGAGCAGCGATCGCTCGTAATGTATGCGATCGCCCTAGTAACTGGCGATCGTCCCAATCTCTGCCAGACTACCTCAAACAATACAATATCCCCGGAATTTATGGCATTGACACCCGCGCCCTGACTCGCAAAATTCGCACGGTGGGAGCCATCAACGGTGGTATTTCTACCTCCATTCTCGACCCTGCTGAGCTGTTGGAGCAAGTGCAAGACGCCCCCAGCATGGACGGGTTGAATCTGGTCCGGGAAGTGACTACCCGCGAGGTTTATGAGTGGTCAGAAGCCACTGACTCAGTTTGGGAATTTAGTCCGACAGTCAAACCAGCCAATGGTGAAATGTGGACGGTAGTGGCGATCGATTTTGGGATCAAGCGCAATATCCTGCGACGTTTAGCCAGTTATGGCTGTCGGGTAATTGTTGTCCCCGCTGACACAACACCGGAGGAAATCCTGAAATACAACCCGGATGGCATTTTTCTGTCCAACGGCCCTGGAGACCCCTCGGCGGTAACAGAAGGGATTGAGACTGCGAAGGCTTTGTTAAAGTCGGACAAACCTGTGTTCGGTATTTGCATGGGACACCAGATTTTGGGACTTTCCTTGGGTGCGGAAACTTTTAAACTCAAGTTTGGACACCGGGGATTGAATCACCCGGCTGGTTTAACTCAGCAGGTGGAAATTACTAGCCAAAATCACGGTTTTGCGATCGACCCAGACTCGTTAGTCCCTGAAGTTGAAATTACTCATCTCAATTTGAACGATCGCACCGTAGCAGGATTGAAGCACAAAACCTTGCCACTGTTCTCAGTCCAGTACCACCCCGAAGCCAGTCCTGGCCCCCATGATGCTGACTATTTGTTCGATCGATTTGTGCAGTCAATGCGAGAAAATCAGAAAGTAGCCGTTAAGTAGTCAGTGGTCAGTGGTCAACAGTTAACCGTCAACAGTCAACAACTAACTAAAACAGTAGACAAAAAGCCAAAAAGATCGTACAATGGAGCCTCGACTTTAAGCAATATCTAGCTAGGAGGGTGTCATTTCTGAGCCATTGACCCTGACCGTTAGCCTCAGAGGCACTCGCGAAGTCAGGAATAACTATCAGCTATTTCGCCTGACGGGCCTACTGGACGCTTTTTCAGAGGCAACTTTTCGGAAGGTAGTGACCACATATATCGACGAGGGCCCAAAACACGTAATTTTGGACTTGTCTACAATTGACTTTGTGGATAGTTCAGGCTTGGGCGCACTTGTGCAACTTGTCAAGCAAGCCCAAAGTTGGGAGGGGACATTGCAAGTTGTTTCCAATCCCCGCGTAACTCAGACTGTTAAACTGGTTCGCTTAGAGAAATTTTTGTCTTTGCAGCCGAGTGTTGATGAGGCCGTAAAAAACGTCAAGGATGCTTGACAAAAAAGTGGATGAGATTAGCTATCCGGTTCTGACAACTGGATAGCAAATTTTTATGGATTTGGACAAATATAAAGATGTGTGGCAAATGCCAAAAAAAATGGTGTAGTGTAAAATAAAGATGATAGAAAATATCACGTCAAAGCGATTGGCTTAACCAGCCCGTACACTTGCTACAGAGCGGTGAAATGACGAAACGAATAAGTGACTAGAAAAAAGCTGTGCGGAAGTTTGATTGAAAAAGTATGTCGCCGATCGCAAATAATGAGCAAAAGCTGAGTCTGAATGATATCAGTTTAAATCGATTACATCCTGGGATGGCGACATCAGCAGAAATAGAAAGACTTTCGCCAGCAGCTTGGGCTTACTTGGGAGATGCAGTATACGAACTACACGTTCGGACTTTGTACTTAGTTCCTCCCAAAAGACTGCAAGCTTATCACGAATTGGTAGTGGGACAAGTACGAGCCGAAACTCAAGCGCGTCATTTGCGATCGATCTCTCCTTACTTGAACAGCACAGAATTAGCAATAGTCAAGCGCGGCCGCAATGCTGCTGCGGGCCGCTCCAAGCGGGCAGATCCAGAGATTTATCAACAAGCCAGCAGCTTGGAAACTTTGGTAGGATACTTATATCTCACAGATCCCGAAAGATTGAACCAACTTCTGGCACTTTTAGAACTTGACAGTTAAAGGTTTTAGCGAATAGAAATTACCAGTAGCGAGTTATTAAAAAGTCTTCCACCGCCAACCTAAAAATCTCAAACGCCCCAGATTCATCCGTCAATCAAAAATTCCTTGGCATTGAGCCAACACCAGTTTTACAGCCAGAACAAACAAATGAGAAAATTTACTAGACCAAACCCCCAAGGGCCCAAGCGCGACAGCAGACCATTCAAAAGCGAGGGCCGCGGCGGGGATTCATCACCATCTCCACGCTTTGAACGCCAGCCCCGTCCCGATACTCGCGGAGTCGCAGGGCCTCAAAAGCGCTCTTTTGGATCATCTCAAGAAATGCCAGTGCGATCGGTTTTCAAACGAAACTCCGACTCCGACAGCAAACCAGAACTCCGCAGAAATAATCATTTCAGAGATAGAGACAGCAGCCCGCAAGAATTCGGCGGCAACAATTACAGAGACAGAGACAGTAGCCCCCAACCTCGCACCAACAATTACAGAGACAGAGACAGTAGCCCCCAACCTCGCACCAACAATTACAGAGACAGAGACAGTAGCCCCCAACCTCGCACCAACAATTACAGAGACAGAGACAGTAGCCCCCAACCTCGCACCAACAATTACAGAGACAGAGACAGTAGCCCCCAACCTCGCACCAACAATTACAGAGACAGAGACAGTAGCCCCCAACCTCGCACCAACAATTACAGAGACAGAGACGGCAGCCCCCAACCTCGCAGCAATAATTACAGAGACAGAGACGGCAGCCCCCAAGAACCTCGTGGCAGTTATTTAGGCAACAGAGACAGTCGCCCCCAGGAATCCCGTGGCAGTTATTTTAAAGACAGAGACAATAGCACCCAGGAATCCCGCGCCAGCCATTTCGGAAACAGAGACAGTCGCCCCCAGGAATCTCGTGGCAGTCATTTCAGCAACAGAGACAGCAGCCCGCAGGAATCTCGTAGTAATTATTACAAAAACAGAGATAGTCGCGTACTTGAGACTGCAACAAGCACTGTAGTACAAGCAGAAGCAGACACAGACATGATTTACGGCCGTCACGCCGTACAAGCAGCTTTAGAAAGCGACCAAGTGCTCAACCGGATCTGGGTTGTGCCACATCTTCGCTACGATCCCCGCTTTCACAGCTTGCTCACCGAAGCCAAGTCAAACGGTTGCATCATTGACGAAGTTGACGATTTGCGTCTCGACTACATCACTCGCAAATCGAACCATCAAGGTGTAGCGGCTCAAGTATCAGCCTACGAATACCAAGATTTGAGTGAACTGATTGCCAATGCCAAATTAGCTTCGGAAAGCCCGGTAATTGTGGTAGCAGAAGGACTCAACGATCCCCACAATTTAGGGGCAATCATTCGCACCGCAGAAGCATTGGGAACTCAGGGCATCGTGATTCCTCAGCGACGAGCCGTTGGGATTACGTCGGCGGTGAGAAAAGTAGCATCAGGGGCATTGGAAACTTTAGCGGTGGCGAGGGTTGTCAATCTCAGCCGCGCTTTGGAAGAATTGAAAGAGGCTGGATTTTGGATTTACGGCACTGCTGCTGATGCTAGTCAATCGGTAGAGACAATCAATTTCTCTGGGCCAACTGTTTTAGTGGTCGGTGGTGAAGCTGACGGTTTGAGCCTTTTGATACAGCGCGGTTGTGACGGATTAGTTTCAATTCCACTAAGGGGCAAAACCTCTAGCCTAAATGTTTCGGTAGCAACGGGCATGGCTTTATATGAAATTTATCGCCAGCGCGGGCCTAAGAAATTTCATGTACACTGATCGTTAAGGTAATTAGCGATATTACCCCCTCAAGCCCTGGGCTGTTTCATTCTCGGTTGATGGGGAGATGGGGAGATGGGGCGATCGCGGGAACCCCCTGAACGATGAATTTTTAAGCTTTTCAGTCATCCCTCTGATTCCCCTTCTCCCCCTCTCCTTCTCCCCCCATCATTTGACTTTTTTGGTGATAATGAAACAGCCCTCCCCTAAAGCCGGGGGCTTGTCGTCCCCCAGCTTTCCGATTTTCGGTGATTGAAAAAAAGAATGCAGCACAGTATAACCAAGTCTAAATAACTAAGATGTCCGCTTTGCCCGCAGCACTCTGGAAAAACCCGTAAAATACATTACAAAAGCCCATGAAAGAACTCTTGATCAGCTTGCTCAATTTCTTCGGATTAGCTTGGTGGGTTGAAGTTAAAACTTCAGCACCTCGGTGCATTTACTACTTTGGCCCGTTTATGACGGCTTCAGAGGCAGAGGCTGCAAAAGCAGGATATGTAGAAGACATAGAAAATGAAGATGCTCAAGTTATTAGTGTTTTGATTCAACGCTGTAAACCTGTGAATTTGACGGTTGCAGATGATTTGGGAAAGTTTGGTGATGGGGGGATGTTGCCTGTTTTTAGTGGTCAGTAGTCACGGAAAAGAAGATAAGTTTGGAGTTAAGAGCTTTGATTTGTCAATTCAAAACTCTTGACTTTTCGGCGATTAAGTAGCTCCACCTAATTAAACTTAAAATTCCATAGCTGTTAGAACCCCAACTTTTTAAAGAAGTCGGGGTTCTTAGTATCTTGACTATAAGAAAGGTTGGAGTCGATCGATCAACTGCGCTGGTTGAATAACTCCTTCAATGCGATGGACCTCAGCGCCATTTTTGAACAACACCAAAGTCGGCAAAGCATAAATGTGATACTGCGAAGCCAACTGGTCGTACTTATCCGTGTCAATTTTGACCACCATCAACTTTTCCTTCGTCTGACTGCTCACTTTCTCCAAAATCGGCACCATTATCTGACAAGGCCCGCACCAAGTAGCATAAAAATCTACGAGTACGGGCAAATCGGAGCCCGATAGTAACTCCTCAAAACTGCTGAACTGTTTTTGAACTGCCATAAGACAAAATATTTTTTTGGTTCTGGCTCGATTTTAGTGCAAAATTCTCTGGTAGATTGCAAGGATACAATTATGGAACTATTGCCAGAAACATTTCAGAGATTACGGGGTCAAGTTGCACTCGTCACTGGTGCATCGCGGGGAATTGGTCGCGCCGTTGCTTTAGCCCTAGCTACAGAAGGGGCTAAAGTCGCCGTGAACTATGCCAGTTCGAGTGCTGCTGCGGACGAAGTAGTCGCGGAAGTAGTCGCTGCTGGCGGAGAAGCTGTCGCACTTGTAGCAGATGTCTCGAAAAATGACCAAGTAGATTTGCTCACGAGCAATGTCATGGAAAAATGGGGACGGATTGACATTTTGGTGAACAATGCGGGGATTACTCGCGATACTTTGCTGTTGCGGATGAAGTTGGAAGATTGGCAAGCTGTGATTGATTTGAATCTAACTGGCGTATTTTTGTGCACGAAAGCTGCGAGTAAAATCATGCTGAAGCAGCGAAGTGGCCGAATTATTAATATTGCTTCGGTTGCTGGACAAATGGGCAATCCCGGTCAAGCTAATTACAGTGCGGCGAAGGCTGGAGTAATTGGATTTACGAAAACTGTGGCGAAGGAATTGTCTAGTCGCGGGATTACTGTGAATGCCGTTGCACCGGGTTTTATCACGACAGATATGACTAAGGATGTCAAGTCTGATGAGATTTTGAAGTACATTCCCCTGGGGAGATACGGAGAAGTTGAGGAAGTTGCGGGGATGGTGAAGTTTTTGGCGGCGGATGCGGCGGCTGCTTATATTACGGGGCAGGTTTTTAATGTGGATGGGGGGATGGTGATGGCTTAGGATTTGATTTTTTAACCGTAGATTCACGAAAATAAACGCAGATTGATTTATGCTTCTCTGCGTTTATCATTGCGACACTCCCTATGGCAAAATCAAGCAATCACCTAGTTTGAGATTGCTTGACTTCGTTCAGTTTTGAAAGTTTATGTCTGTCTGGCTACTCTGAGCGATCGCCCATGTATCCTGTGACTAAGGCTCAGATTAGTAACGACCGCCACCGCGATTGAAACTGCCACCGCCGCCGGAGCGATTGGGTCCACGATCTTCGCGGGGCTTAGCTTTGTTAACTTTCAGGTCACGACCCATCCACTCAGCGCCATCAAGGGCTTCGATCGCGGCTGCTTCTTCCAGTTCACTTCCCATCTCTACAAAAGCAAATCCGCGCATTTTGCCAGTTTCGCGGTCGGTCGGCAACTGAACTCTCTTAACGGCTCCGTACTCTGCAAATACGCTAGTAAGGTCTTCTTGGGTAACTTGATAAGAAAGGTTACCTACGTAAATCGACATGAAATGTCTCCTAAAATCAGATGTGGATGGAGGTTGATATTTTCGATCGAGTCTAGACAAAAGTTAAACGTGAAAGACTCATCAACAAGTGTCTCCTAGTTTATCATACTAAGTCGGGTTGGTGGATGTTATTACAGATTTTACGAAAATATTTTTCTGATCCAATTTCGCACCCCAGCAAACAAACCCATCCATCTCTTGAGCAAAGCTTGAAAAATAGATTTTTTTTTAAACCGACCAATTTCCTCGATTTCGATCGGCAGTGGAGGCATCCCAACGACTTCATACAGCGGGTACTCCCCGCTTTTTCCTGGAATTTGCACTGATACACGCCGATTCACGATCGCCAATTTTTTCACCTCTGCATAGGTTTCCTCGGAAATCAAGAAATTTGTCCCCACTTGTTTGTTGGCAGATTCGATCCGGCTGGCTAAATTCACCGCATCCCCAATCGCCGTCACCGTCTGGCTTTTGGTAGCACCCAAATTCCCCACCACCACAAGGCCGTAGTGGATACCGATCCCAATTCGCAATCGGTGGTGGTATAAATTTTCAAAATAAGGATTGAGTTTTTCTAGCTCCTCCAGCATCTCCACCCCTGCTCTCACCGCCTGTTGGGCCGCTGTCTCTGAATTTTCCAGCCCAAACAGCGCCATAAAACCATCTCCCATATAGTTATTGATCATCCCGCCGTTGCGGTTGATCGCATAACCCATTTTCTGAAAATAGCGATTTAAAACATAAATCACGTCGTAGGGAAGCAGCGATTCGGCAAAAGGGGTAAATCCTCGGATATCGGCGAACAAAATGGCAATTTTTTTCTCTTGGCCGACAGGAGGAGAAATTGATTTCCCCGCCATTTGGTCGTTAAATGACTCCAAGTCTTCAGAATCGATCGCCAATCTCCGCAAAATCACATCCCCGCCAGCAATCTGCGTCTGACAAGCTAGCCGAATTTCTGGATCTAAGCGTAATTTTTGCGCTAATTCTGCTTCTGGCCAGGTGCGAGGAGAGCAAAATTCTAAACCTTCGACAATTAATACGCGACAAGTCGAACACCGGGCACTACCCCCACAGATATGGGTGTGAGGAATGCCGCCACGTAGCGAAGCTTCCAGAATTATATCGTCGTCGTCTACCTTGATCGCGCGATCGTCCGGCAGATAGTGAATATGTGGCATATCTAGCGTCTCCAACCTTCATGGCGCGAGAAATCTCGCAGAAATCTGTCTTGCATTCAACAAGTGCGATCGCAAACCCCGTTTCTCGAACTCTAACACTTACGCACATTTGCCCGATCAACCCGGTTTATTCGTAGCTGTCTCCTAACAAGACCAAAAAATTTTGGTATAAACTCGGTTTTTGAACATAAGTTCTATTAGAATTATTCCGATCGAATAAATGACATAATTCTTAATGATTCAACTCTGGCTGAAAGCCTAATAAATGCGTTGTCTAATTCAATCGGTGAACCACATATTTTGATCATTTTGCCAGGTTATGCCGTGTAAACCTTAATTGACAAGAGTTTTAACTTTTTGTGCTTATAAAAACCAGTTGATTTTCTTGAGATAGAATAGCAGCATCTTTAAAACCAATATAAACATGAGCTCATCAACAGTCCTACAAAACATCGAAAAACACATCCCCATCGTGGGAAATGTGCATACCAAAAGTCCCATCGCCTACCGAGCAACCCGCCTCGCCGTCAGTACAGTCAACGCCGTGCAAATGGCAGTAGCAGAGTCTTATATCAACGGATTAGAACTCCCAGATGCTGTTTTGCGATCGCTTTTTGATACCTGTATGCCCGTCTTTTTTAAGCATTTTCCGTCCCTGCTTGCACCCTACGAATGGGTACTAACAGAAACAGACCATGCTGCCGAAGGGCCACGCGACTTAATGAAGATTCAGTACGACTTACCTCAAGCCATGCTGAATCCAATGTTAGGCGACTCGAAACTCATCTATCCCAAATACAGCATGGGATTGTGGGAAAAAGGAGCCACCAACCTCGAACAATCCCAGATCCACATGATTGATGATGTGATTGACAAGCTAGACATCAGAGATGGCGACCATATTTTAGACTTTGGATGTGGTTGGGGCTGCGTTCCCAACTACATACTTTCCAAATTCCCCAATGTCAAGTTTACCGGAATTAACTTGAGTCACCATCAATGCGAGTATATGCGTCACAAGATGCAAGATCCCGACAGTTACCTTAGTTCAGGTCGATTTACTCTGTTTGAAGGGGATTTGAACGATGCCCAATTTGAGACAAAATTTGATAAGATTTTGTCGATCGGCGTTTTTTGTCATGTAGGTAATTTAACCAAGGCTTTCCAAAAACTCGCATCTTTCCTGAAAGACAACGGCCGAGTTTTCATTCACATCATCACAGTTCGCACTCCCAACAATATATCCAGCGTTTTCACCCACAAATACATTTTCCCCCACGGCCGTTACTGGAAATACGATGCAGTTCCCAGCCATAACAAAGACCTCAAAACCATTGAACAATGGTATCTCAATGGATTCAATTACTCCACGACTTTTGCGAACTGGCTAAAAAACTTTGACGATTCTCAGGCGATAGTCAAATATTTAGACTACGGCATTGACTATGCCAAATTTCGCCGAATCTGGCGGTTTTATCTGATTTGGTTTGTTGCTAATTTCGCGAGTTGCGATGGCGAATACAATGGTAATGGTCAATATTTAATGACTCATGTCTAATTACTGATTGGATACCACAACTGATATCAGCCTTTCTCTGCTTAATTTTGGATTCTGTAGGTTGGGTTGACAAAGGAAACCCAACACTCATAAATTGGATGTTGGGTTTCGTTCCACGGGCCCAACCTACTACTCAGAGAAATGCTATATCAGCCTTGATCTGCTTGAGACTTACCACAATCTACGGACATTTTACCTAAAGAATCAGTAAAAGTAACTTCATCCTTGTAATGTCGTGGGGTTTCCATCAGCAACCGCCAAGCTTCTCCAGCATCGATTAAATTCATCCGACCGGGATAATGAATTTTTAACAACTCTTGAACCATCGGGTAATAGTTGGAGTTGATGCTGGGAAAAATGTGATGTTCTGTATGGTAAGAAAAGTTCAAGTGCAGCAGATCAACTATTTTAGGAACCCGCAGTGACATACTGTTGATCAGCGGGTCGTTGATGGCGGTCATCCGACAACCCATATGATTGGTGTAGATGTAGAACATTGCGCCAGCGTGACCAATTGCGATCGGCAAAATATAGGCTAGAGCAATTTTGATCGGATGAAATTCTAGGTAGAATAAGATGCTCAGATGAATTCCTAAGATTCCTGCACATTCCAAAGCGATTGTCAATCTATCTTTAGGACTAACTGTAAAGGCAGCCGGCACGTAATCAACAGATTTATCATTGAATAACAACACCGAGGATACGTTGCGGAAATTGTGTACAAACCATGATCCAGCCATGCCTACAATCAACCACAGCGGATTGACTTCAACTGAGGGCACAAACAGATTTTGAATCCATTTTCCCCAGGTATCTGGCTGCTGGTATAGGTAGTTGCGATCGGGATCTGCTAGGGAATTTGTGTTGTTGTGGTGTACGAGGGTATGCAGATTTTTCCACTGGGTAGGTGGCATGAATAGCATACTTAATCCCAAAAAGGCGATCGGATAAGTTAGCCAGGACTTTTTCTGAACGCTACCGTGCATCAAATCGTGGGAGCTAAATAGCAAAACTATGATACTATTGCCCATGATTACCGCTAAAGGTAGATACAGCCATAAAAGATAGACTGGCCATTGGTCTAGATGACTAGCAATTCCCCATCCTAGCAATACAATTACTAGGTTGATTAAGAGTATTGCTAATTTGTTAGGATCTGGTTCAAAGGCTTCTGGTGGCAGAAGTGGACGCAATTTCTTAACGTATACCGAGTGATGAATTAGGGTTTCTTCACCTAAAGTCGGTGTTGCAGTCTTGTCTAGAGTATTGAGTGTTTTTTCTGATTTCATGTTGTCAATAATAGTTTAGTGTCACTCAATAACTTTCTTTTAATTATATTATATCTGAAATATTGCACCATTGTGAGCAACAGGCAAGATGCCTGTTCCACAAAAATTTAATGTTCTTGTGGAATGGGCATCTTGCCCGTTCCTAGACGCATCGATAATACGATCGCACTTTTAACTTTGGTTTAATCCCAATTCCCAGTTCCCAATTCCCAATTCCCAATTCCCAATTACATTAAAATTGTCCATTACCCTGAACTATTTGTTTAATGGTAGTCAGCGTATCCAAACCAATCAATCCACGACGATAACCTTTCTGATTTGACATTCCCAGAAATATCGCATCTCCCCGATTTTGATAGCGCCAAAACCGAGGCGAAGCATTAATAAAAGTAGACGCACTGTTGACATCTAGAGCAAATTGGCGACTTTCTAGGTAAGATTCTGTGGCGATGCTGTCAGCGTGGCCGCTGCTGTAGCGGTTGATCCACCCGATCGCACTTTCTAAACTATCGACAACTTTAAACGCGATGGTTTTGTTCAAATAAGGTTGAGTCCATTCAGATGGTTCGGCTAACTTCAAGTCTGGGAAATCTGCAACAAGTTCCGCGTCTCCCCTAATCTGAAAGCCTTTTTCTTTTAAAATGTTCCATAGTCTGACTAAGGAAGAAGGTTTTTGGTTGCGATCGATCAGCACTTTTTCGATCGCATTTACCGGATCTGGCACACTTTGATGACTGTCCAAAATCATCCACCTCGCCATCTCCAAACTACCCGTAGGCGACCAATAAAGGTAACAATTTCCCATTGCCGATCGCAACACCGGTACTGTGCACTGTCGCACCACCTGCTGCACCAAACTCGGCCTGCCGTAGGGAATAATTAAATTGAGATATTGGTCTTGAGTGACTAAATCGCGGATCGAAGCGCCTCTATCGGGCGGCAATACCTGCAAACATCCTGACGGCAAACCGACCTCATCGATCGCCGACTGCAAAGCTTCCCCGATGACTGCATTGGTTTGCCAGCTTTCGCTACCACCTTTGAGAATCAAGCTGTTGGCACTTTTGAGACACAAACCGGCTGCGATCGCCCCTAACTCTGGAAACGCCTCGTAAATTAGCGCGATCGCCCCTAATGGCAGCGATTGACAGTAGACTTGACATCGATCGACCTGATAAGAAGCATTGATCACTCGCCCGATCGGATCTGGCATTTCTCCCAATCGCTCAAGAATTTGCACAGTTGTCTTAATCCGATCGGGCGTCAGCTTTAGCCAATCGACAATCAATTCGGGAATCGCCATGTCCCGACTCGCTTCTAGATCCAGAGTATTTGCTTCTAAAATGTCATTTTGTCGTCGCTTCAGCACGCTCGCCATCATCTGCAAAGCAGCAGCCCGATCTGTACTTTTTGTCCCCGCCAATTCCAAAGAAGCTTGGTAAGCACAGCGGGCAACATTTGCCGAATCCGGTAAAGGTTTAGAATCGTCAATTATCATCTAGCTAACGCCTGTAAGCCAGCAAAACCATCAGCGCCGGCAGCATGGCTAATAGCACGGCGATCATTGCCCACAGAATCACATTCGCCCCCGGCGAGTGCAGCGCCAGTGGCAACCAAATCATTAGAGGCACCAAAATCATGCCCAGGGCTAGTGGCAAGTAATGGTTCCTCAAACCCCCATGAGCTCTGTTCCATTGTTGACCAGTCCACCGCCAAGTTTGTTTGTAAGGATAGTTTGTTGATAGTTGCTCAATCACATAGCCACTTTCGTCCAATACAAATATTTGCTGACAGCGGTTGCAACCAAAAGCCTCTGTCAGTATTATTGGAACCAGACGACCCCGGCGCCGACAAGGGCAGGGATAATCACCGTTTAAGTCAATCTTTGAAGCTTTTTGAGATGCCACGGGCGATCGAATAACAAAAGCGTTTGTGCAAAAATAATCGTTAAAATCTCAATTCCATCAAACTTTTGAGTTTTGGTAGATCTAGGTTTTTAATAGACATCTCCCATAATTATTGTGGAACAGGCATCCTGCCTGTTCTTGACAAGCTTTTTCGGAGATTTCCAATGTTCTGTTGCTAACCCTAGTTTGATGAGCAATTTTGATTTAAAAGTTCCCACCTTAATCTTACCACTAACTTAAATATTTTTACCAAGTATTTCAAGCTTTGTACAATTTTCGTGCCTTTACAAAACACAAAACCAAAGTTTTAGGATTAAAACTTCAGCTTAGGAGAATTTTTGTTATTTGATTTTTCAAAGCGGGTGACGCGATTCGAACGCGCGACATTCACCTTGGCAAGGTGACGCTCTACCACTGAGCCACACCCGCATTTCCTGCGGTCTTAACTATAGTGCCTTAATTTTCTGAGTTTGTCAAGTCTTTTTTATAAGTTTTTTTCAGAAACTGCGCCCAGGGCGATCGCCCCATAGTCTGAATCATTAATTAAATCAGTAATTGCGCTATTTTTGAGAGCCAGTAGCCGACAGCAAAGCTAAAATCAAGCTGGAATTTGGGAGAGCACTGTCATGTCAGACTTAAATCGCGGAATCATGAAGTTCAAAGGAGCTGATAGCCCCATCGCGATCGCTATTTCGGCGATCGTCATTGCCGGCGGCATCGGGTTCTTAATCTGGTGGGCACTGCAATCAGCCTACACATTTAGCTAACTTTCACTAACCAATGACAGATGACTTAATCTGACTTACAACGGAGATCTTGCACCATTCTCAATTAGCTGTAGGGGCGGGTTCGCCATTAGCCTTAAAGCTTGCAGACAGGTTAAGCAAACCCGCCCTCCCCCATCGAAAATCCCTTTATTGACATTGGTGCAACATTTCAGTTACAACCGAAAATTGGCATAAATCACCCGATCGGGCGAGTCCCTAGAATGAGCCAAGATGACCCCGATCGACTACTTTTGTAGTACACTGTTTACAAGGTGTGCCGAGAGTGCAGTTTTAAATGCAAGTGTTTGCAAGGGTTGTATCTCAACAAAAATTTATGGCAAGTTTTCAGGACATCTTAAAATACTACAGTCGCCAAAGCACCGATCGATCCAAATAGCCATGCGGAATATCCTCGGTACACGCACCACCATCATTCTGGTTGTGCTACTGTGTACTTTTGTATCGGTTCTAATCGAGATCTTCCACCACTGTCAGCAACAGGCAAGATGCCTGTTCCACAATAGATAAATATTTTTGTGGAGCAGGCCGGAAAGCCTGTTCCACAAAAGATCAATTTTCTTGTGGAACAGGCATCTTGCCTGTTCATGACGATGTTGTTCACAAGAGAGTTTTACTAAATGAAAATCGCGGTTAAAAAGTCAGATTTTGTGCTGACTCCCTACATGAAAAGCAACGACTTGCGAGCGACTTATCAAATCCTCAACACAGTTGTCCCTTATCTTATTTTATGGTTTTTGGCAGTCAAAGCTGCTGCTATTTCCTTGTGGCTGCTTCCGCCCATTATAGTTTTGATGACGCTCTTTTCAATACGTTGTTTTTCTTTGATGCACGATTGCGGACACTATTCACTCTTTAGCTCAAAAAAAGTCAATAGAATTGTCGGTTTTATGCTAGGTGTCATCAACGCTATCCCCCAATATCCCTGGTCAAGAGATCATGCTTACCACCACAAAACAAATGGTGATTGGGAGCGATATCGTGGTGTCGCAGACTTTCTTTCCACTGAGCAGTTTTCTAAACTAAATTCATCTGACCAAAAGCTTTATGAATTACTGCGGCATCCATTAATGGCTTTTCCTGGAGGTTTTTTCTACCTAGCGATTCAGCCAAGACTTGCCCTCATTCTGGGAATTTATGATTTTATCACTCATTTATTTACTTGTTTGAAGAAAGAGCCTCGCACGGGCTTATCTGAAATCATCTGTGCTCATAAGTCTAAACATTGGCACACAACGACAGAGTTTTGGGATTTGCTCTTGAACAATATTTGTGTAATTAGCGTCTGGATTAGCCTTAGCCATTTTCTTGGGGCAGGTTTCTTCTTGAGCTTTTACTCCATCCTCTTGACTTTTTCTGCTGTAATATTCATCTGGGTCTTCTTTGTACAGCATATTTTTGAAGGCTCTTATGCCCACAATACAAAAGATTGGGACTACCTACTTGGAGCTATTGAAGGCAGCAGTTACCTGGAGTTACCAACAATCCTCAAGTGGTTTACCGCAGACATCGGCTACCACAACATTCATCATCTTTCCGAAAGAATCCCTAACTACAATCTCGAAGCTTGTCACAATGAAAATATTCATCTTCTCTCGAATGTAAAAACGCTGCGGATCGCTGATATGCTCCACTGTTCCAAGTTTATTCTATGGGATTCTGACTCGAATAGCCTGGTGTCGATCGCGTCAATTCGTCAATCGATTTTAGATTTTAGATTTTAGATTGACCCCACGGATCAATGCGGGGGCTTGAGGATTTTAGATTTTGGATTGATTCCACGGATAAATCCGGGTGCTTCTACCATCAAGAAATTCCTGATGGTACAAGCACCCCAATCCATTAAGTAGCTCAACCAAAAAAAAGTTAAGATAGTAGGGAGGCTATAGCAATCCTAAATGAGTCGTAAAGTTTTTTACCCCATCCCAACCCTCCCCTTATTAAGGGGAGGGAGTAAGAAGTTCACAAATGATTTAGGATTGCTATATTAAACTAATACTGAGTGATATCGAGAGAAAACGTCATGACCGAACTGTTAGATGAGGTGGGATAGATAGCAATGGCGACTAGGCTCAAAACCTAAGCTAAAAACTACTTTGACAACCCTTGTAAGGCAGCCTTAGCTATTGAGGTGGCGCTCTATTTTCAAGGCTTTTTGACAGCATTGCCGTATCCTGATTTCGGGTAACATTAATTCCGGTGCAACCGCGATTGATATGATTTAACTCCCACCCAATTTCGCAATACAAGATGTTTCCAAAACCACCACAATACCGTTCTGAAAAACAGCACAACTTGTCATTGCTTCAGCTAACACAGGAGTTTTACCTTGTTTCAGAACTTGCATCGCCTCTGGTGTAGAATCAAAGACATCTATCCAGCCGTAATCCTGTAGATACTGAAGAGTCAAGGCATTGTAATCGAGCATCCAGAAATCAATTCCATATTGATTAATAAACTTTTGCAATACTGCTCGATCGGGAGTATACTGAGCACGAATCAAATCGTTAATTCGCTGTAAATATCGGCTGTAGTAACCTTTCTGATAAGGCACTGCATATTCCTTTGCTACCAAAACAGCGCGCTGACTAAAAGTTGGCAGATTGTCCGCCTCTCCCGCGATGGAAGCAATCAGAATATCTTTCGGTTGCTGCTGAAAAAACTGGTACAAATCGGGCATTTTACCCTCTACATACCCAACCCTGGGAAAATTTGCAACTAAGCTGGGATAACAGACAACTACAAAAGCAATTATCGCTGTAGTAGTTATTGCCACTAGATTTTTAATCCCAAATTTGGTTTCATTTTCCTTTGCCCAATTTAGAACTCCATCTACGATCAATGTGAGACCGATCGCACTTAAGAACACTACAATAAATCGCAAGCTATAAGCAGTATAGCGTCCAGGCTGATATAATTTAAACAAAGTGGCGTGAGCAACCAAAAACATGGCTGAAGATGCTAAAAATAGCTGAAGCAACACCCAGATACTGCTTTGAATCTGTTTTACTAAAGGAAAGTGCGATCGCCATACCAATAGCAGCGGCCATAACAATGCAGCACAGTGTGTCACAGGCGTAAATAGCGACTGCGGAAACATCCCGCTACCCCTACCAGTTAGCCAATAATGTTTGGGATTTGCCCGAAAAAAAGCATTTCTGCCATCTGCTGCAAATTCCGGCATTTTTTTAGCTTCTGCTGCTGTATAAGTTGGGCTAAATTCTGATTTATCTAGGGCATAGGGTAGCATTACTAAAAACACAACTCCCAAACCTGTAGTGCAAAATAGGTAATTTGTGCGATCGCGCGACAAGCACAAACGACCATTTTCCCAACCCACTAACCGCAAAACTAAAATACCCGCAGCCACCAGTGCGTAAGGAGGGTAAAATAGTCCCATTAAGCCGATCGCCCCTAAACAAGGCAGCAAGGAACGTCGCAGTAAATAATATAAAAAAGCGAGAAATATCGGATAGATAAAGGCTCTTGGCGTTGCGGAGGCCAAATCGTCAGTCATCCACATATGTTGGTTGAGCAGCAAAGAGGCGATAAATCCAGTCATCGGCACTGGCAGCATTTCTAGGGCAATGCTAAAACAGTAATAAGTGGAGATTAAGCTGAGGAAAAAAGGCAATATTTTGTGAAAAAATAGCGGATGAATGCCAATTGTGGCTGCTATTTTGTAGAGTGCGCTGTATCCTGCGGGGGCGGCGGATTGAAAATAGTTAGCAATGAAATCATTGGGAAACAAATCGCGATCGACAAATCGCATCATCCAGAAAACGTGTTGTCTCGCGTCGTCTTGCACGACATACTCGCCGCCGAAGGCTTGTCTTAGTCCTAAAAAACCATAGATTGCGGCAAATGTCAAGCTTAAAGCTAACCAAAATATGGTGCGCGATCGGGCTTTCTCATGAATTGTGGTAGTCAGAAATTTCTGCAACGAGGCGATGAACATGGTGAGGAGAAATTATTTTTCTTAAATCAAGAGATTAGACATCTCCCATAATTATTGTGGAACAGGCATCCTGCCTGTTCTTGACAAGCTTTTTGGGAGATGTCTATTAGATTCGTCTATCATAGATAATTATTGGCCACACTCACAACTTTTACATGAAAGCTAAAACGCCTGCTTCCCCAAAACCATCAACTCCAGAGTCACCAAAAAAAACAGAACCCGCCTTTGGTTGGAATCTTTATGCTGAACAAATTAATGGACGATTTGCGATGGTGGGATTCGTGTCACTTCTGTTGGTAGAATTCTTGACAGAACAGAATTTTTTGACCTGGATCGGTTTGCGTTAAATTATTAGAAATTTAGACATGATAGAGGACACGGCAATGCCGTGTCCCTACCCAAAATAATGTTGTAGGGAAACGGCACTGCCCATTGGTGTCAACTTAACATCAAACCCAGTCAGAGACTGCTGTTTGACTATTAAATCTAGATCCCCCCTAGCCC
>NZ_NXIB02000091.1 GCF_002412335.2 Tychonema bourrellyi FEM_GT703 | reverse complement strand
CCTAAATCATTTGTGAACTTCTTACTCCCTCCCCTTAATAAGGGGAGGGTTGGGGAGGGGTAAAAAACTTTACGACTCATTTAGGATTGCTATAGTCAAAAATAGCCAAAAAGCGATCGCACTTTTTGACTAATTCCAAAAGGGCGATCGACCTTTCGATGAAAAAAAGAGCGATCGACCTTTCGATGAAAAAAAGAGCGATCGCCCTTCTCCCTAATTCACAAGATAATCACTCAGAGTTTTTAGTAAGCGTTGATGTCGCTCTGATGAAATAGCTCCAATAGAACCGATAATTTGATTGCGAGGCAATACAGCAAGGAAACCTAACCGAATCAACGATTGAGACCGCACCGCCGCTGGTAGCAAAGTCTGAGTCAGAGGGGGAAATAATATCGTCAAAACCTGGAACCTGTTGATTTAGTTGGGTACTAACACCACACACTAAAAAATCTCTATAAGGGGGGAGTTCCCTTAGAAGGATGGCTGGACGATTTTTAGTTGTCCCGTCAGCTTGGGGTATTGGGGTGAGAACAACATCAGCTTCCTGCATAGTCAGGATTTAGTGTTTTAATTGCATTGGTCGGGTAATCATCGTCCTGACTGTAAGCATTGTTTAGTTGATGCCTTGACAACCACAACCAGGCTTCGCGTTCTGCTAATTGTTCCGGGAGGACTGTGACAATTAGTTTTATGTTTGGTTCAAGCTTATAGGGTTCATCTAGCTGAATAGATTGCCCATCAAAATGTGCTGACAAAGAAATAAGCTTCATGGCTTGGATATCTTGAAGGCGAGTGCTTTTACTAAGTTTATCATATTTTGACGTTCTAGGGACACAGGCTTTGACCCGTTTCTCTACGATTAATTTGCTCCATTCCTTAGAAAAACGATCGCCCGTTTTGACTTATTCCAAAAGGGCGATCGCCCTAGTTGTCAAGTAGACATCATTTGAGATAAACTAATCCTGAAACTATCCCCTAAAAATATCGCCCCTCCACCCAAAATTTAAATGCACATCCAGTCCCCCCCTTCTTAAGGGGGGCTAGGGGGGATCAATCCGAGACTAAACAACCCAACCCACAATTTCAATGCACATCCAGTCCCCCCCTTCTTAAGGGGGGTTAGGGGGGATCTTACCAGAATCATGCCACAACTAAACGACTCAAACTTCCACCTACCATACAACCCAAAACTCATCCCCATCGCCAAACAACTGCGGAAAAATCCAACTCCTGCGGAAAAAAAACTGTGGCAGGATTTTCTGAGAAATTTCCCTTTGCGAGTTCTGAGACAGCGACCCATCGACAATTTTATTGTAGACTTTTATTGTGCGGCTTTGCTGTTAGTAATTGAGATTGATGGCGAGAGTCATTTTACGGAACAAGGGAAACTATATGATGCAGAAAGAACCGGGATTTTAGAGGGGTATGGATTGAAGGTTGTCAGGTTTACGAATGTTGAGGTGTTGCAGAGTTTTGATGGGGTTTGTGGGGAGTTGTTGGGTTTGATTGAGGGTGATTTTTGAGGCTAGATCCCCCCTAGCCCCCCTTAAGAAGGGGGGGACATGAGGGAGGGGAGTTGAATGGGTTGATTGATGCGATCGCGCGTTTTGACTAATTCCAAAAGGGCGATCGCCTTTTATTTCCGCTTCCGAAATAAAGGGCGATGGCGAGATATTCAGTTTGTATTGCACTATTGCACCAGTGTATACTCCAGTGTATACTAGATTATAGGGGTGTTTTGAGCTAGTTTATGCCACGCCTAGATATCTACCATAATGTCGTTAAAGCTGCTCTCATTAAAGACGGCTGGACAATTACTCACGATCCTTTCACTATTAGATTTGAAGACTTGACTGTTTACGCGGATCTAGGAGCCGAAAAATTAATTGCAGCCGAGAGGAGTGAGCGAAAAATTGCTGTTGAGGTGAAGGTATTTATCAGTCCTTCCCCAGTGACAGATCTGGAGCGAGCCGTTGGACAATACTATCTGTATTCGAGTTTTATGGCACGGCTAGAGCCCGATCGTACTCTATACCTTGCCATTCCGAAACGCACTTATGAAAACTTTTTTCAGCGTCCGTCGATTCAGGAATTTGTTAAAGAACGACAATTCCCTTTGATTGTTTTCAATCCTGACTTAGAGGAGATTGTACTATGGAAAAGTTGACTCAGTATCGATCGATCGCGCGAGAAGTAATCGACGAATATGCCCGCTACAAACCTAGTTTAGGGCAGAGCGATATGTCGGCAGTTTACGATATCGATCGCGACCATTATTTGCTGGTTAGTTTTGGATGGAATGGCGATCGGCGAGTTTACAGCACTATCCTGCATCTGCGAATTTTCGAGGGCAAACTCTGGATAGAACGAGATGAAACTGAGGAGGGGGTGACTCAGGATTTGCTGGATAGAGGGGTTTTTCAAAAAGATATTGTGCTGGCTTTTTACCATTATGAAGACCGGAAGTTGACTGATTTTGCAATTGCTTGAGGTAAAGGACGATCGCCCTTAGTTGAGAAACAGGAATTAAGGGCGATCGCACTTTTTGACTTATTCCAAAAGGGCGATCGCAGGTTTGGCATCTGGTATAGATGAAGGGCGATCGCGCTTCCCTGCAAAAATATTCGTAACCAAAAGGGCGATCGGGCTGACATTGCCAAGCATGGCGATACGGCTGACGCTACGCTTCGCGCTTGACCTTTACATTGCCAAGCATGGATCTTGCATTTATCCATTCCCATTTATGCGGTATCAATGCTAAATTATAACTTGGAGAAATTCAGTTAATATTTATGCAAATGAAGTAAAAGCATATATGCCACGGAAAATTCGGGACTATAAAGCAGAATTGATTGCGTTGGGGTTCGCGCAGCGGCGGGGAAAGGGGAGCCATCAGAACTGGAAGCATCCACAACTACAACTATTGATTACCATTGCTTTCAAAGATGGCGAGGATACACCATTGTATTTGGATAAATTGTTAAAAAAAGCGATTCAAGAGTTAGAAATAATAGCAGCAGAGGAGTCAGAGGAATGAATTACCCCTATAGTTTATTAATTCAATGGTCACAAGAGGATGGATTGTATTTGGTAACGCTGCCAGAGTTTGCTAAATTGGCAATGCAGCCCTCTACTTATGGCAAAACTTATGAAGAAGCGATCGCCAATGCTAAAGAAGCGATCGCCAGCTACCTTGAGTATTGCCAAGAAGAAGGTTTAGTACCTCCCAATCCCGCAATCGTGGCAGCTTAAATAAAAGTCGATCGCACTTTTTGACTAATTCCAAAAAGGCGATCGCACTTTTGGCATCTGGTATAGATGAAGGGCGATCGCTCTTTCCTGCAAAAACATTCGTAACCAAAAGGGCGATCGGGCTTTTTGACTCATTCCAAAGGGGCGATCGCTCTGATTTGAGAAAAATAAATACATAAAATGCGTCGCATCGCAGTGCTGGCTAAACCTGCTGTTAATCTTGTAGCAGATTTAGGGATGAAGTGATTGACAATAAGCAAGTTTTCCATGATCAAAGCCCTCCGATTTTGTGAGAAGAAATGATGAAGAAAAACAACTAATTTGAGCAATATGTGAGGTGAAAGTAGAGCGATCGCAGTTTCTCTATCCCCAAAAAGCGATCGCGCTTCACATCCTAAAAAAGCCATAGAGACTTAGGAAGAATAAATGAGGGGCGATCAATACTGCAATTAAGATGAGAGTGGCTTCAAATAATTTGCTTCGGCATTGCGTCGGTTAGTATATCCATCCTTGGCATTTTGCAGAACTTTTACAGCTTCTGACCAGTTCTGTTGTGTAACAGCACTCCAAAACTTTTTCCAAACTATTGATAAATCTCCCTTTTGAAATGCAACTGATGCTATGACGGTCTGAGCTTCTCCTGGCAAATCTCTGAAATTTATCTTGGAATCATTATTGTAGCTTTTTTCTACTTTCTCTTGTTGTTTCTTTTTAACTGCCTTATCTATAATTTTTCCCTCCTCTTCAGTAATGGTTAATCCCTGCTTTTCAAGAGCATTCTCAGCGTCTATTAACTTAAGATCAAGGTAAGGTTCAAGTTTCTGAATAATGTTATTAGGAAGTTCCATATTTTGCAATTCCTGTTTGTTGTGTTGACCTAGATCAAAGCCAGTAGCTATAGTCACACCACTTTGATGCTTAATTTTAAGTTGGGGTACATACCCTGTAAGTCGCCTGCCACCTTCTTGGACAGAAATAAAGTCCCAATCTATTTTTAGGGAGTTGTTTTCTGATGATGTGTGAGGCTGAATTTTCAAACTTTCTGGCAGAGTGCCATTCAATTCAATATTCTGTTCAGCAATCCATCGTTCTTCTGAATCCACAATGCTAAACCATTTTCTACCTGTGTTATCAACAGTCCAACCACCAAAAGTGAGCTTTTCTCCTTTTTTAAACACAACCTTTAAGCGACTATTACCTACGTCAGTAGGCATATTTCTGACTGGAGGATCGTCATATTTTACCGTGCCAGTGAAAGTTAATTTTTGTAACTCTATCTCTTTCTGTTGTAATTCCGTGCGCTTTTGATTTGCCTGTAGCTCCGCATCTGTTTTTTGCGAATTCCAATAATCAATGTTTTCCTGATCCCACTTTTGCTGACTTTTTGCTTGTTTAATAATTTCGTCTAGTTCAGATATTTCCTGTCTTTTATCAGAGTTAAACCGCCAGAACCAGTCTTCCTGAATTTTCTTAATCCTGTCTTCTTTGGTTGTAATCAAACTAGAAAGGTCTGTTTTTTCTTTGTCCAATACATCAATAAAATTCTTGCTTTCATTGATTCTCGCAGTTTGTTTTTTGATTTCATTTTGAATGTCGGAAATCTCCTTTTGAAGTTGCTGTATGTAGTTAGGATCAGCAGCACCAGTGCGAATTGTATTGCCTTTTCCACTAACAGGTGTAGGCGTAGAAGACGGGGAAGTTGGCGAAACCGATCGCCCTTTTGTCTCATAAACAGTCACTTGCTGACCATTCCAGATCATAATCGCCCGTTCAAACTCCTGACGGAAAACACCACCCCCCTGATCCTGCATACCCGTCAAGGCTGCGCCCACTTGCGGATACTGTCTCGCCGCATCCGAGAACATCTGACGCACATTATCTGTAGCACTTGGCTGCGTAGGTGATGGTGAAGGAGAAGGCGTTGGAGTTGATGCCGCACCCATATACAAACCAGACACCCATCCACTACCATCAGCTAGGTGATACCAAGTCGTACTCTCTCCTAAAGCTGGATCATAAACACTTTCCCCTTGAGTTTCCCCATCAAATGTCAGCGTGTTACCGGGAGAAACAGTCCCCACTTGTTGATAGCCACTAGCATCTGTCCCAGGGCCATTTCGCACTCGCAAAAATCCTAAATCATGCACATAGCCAACATCTCCAACAGTCTGTGAAAATGTACTAATAGGCGAGGGTGAGGGATCAGGAGAAGGAGACGGCGAAGGGTTTGGTGGTAGCAAGCTTGGCCCGCTAAGTGGGTATCCATCAATATATACACTAGGCACCCAATAGTCAGTGTTAGCTACGCGATACCATAGAGCATCATCATTGCCCTTCCAAAAGTCTTGACCGACATCACCCCAAGTCCAAGCATCAAAGTTAAGTGGCGTACTACTGGGTGCAGCTATCCCCGGTCCCCATTTGTCACTATATTGGGGACTACGGCGATAAGACACGCCATAATATGGATCGCCAATGGGTGCAACTGTTCCACCAAAGGGCTCGTTAGTAATAGGGTATTTAAAGTTAACAGCCCGTTCCATCGGTGTAACTTTCCCTTCACCGCCCCAAGTTGTCGGTGTCCCGAAATCTATAGGATTATAAACTTCCGGCTTCGTCTTCTTCGCCAAATCCACCGCCGCCAACGTATTCAAAAACCCAAAACCCGTCTCATCATCCCACCCAGACGGCCCCAAATCCCTCGCCGTAGACTTCAAAATCTCCATCACTTGGCGATAATTCAAAGCAGGATTTGCCGCCCAAACCAAAGAAGCCGCCCCCGCAACTTTCGCAGTCGCAACCGAAGTCCCCGCCATCGTGCCCAAATCATTTCCCACAGTCGATAAAGCCGGATGTTCATTCGTGCCCCCATCCGCCAAAATATCCAAACCGCGACCATAACTAGAATAGTTCGATCGCCCGTTAATATCCCCAGCCCCAACAGTAAAAATATTATCAAATTCCTGAGAAGCTTGACCCAAAACCGACATCACACCGCCGTCATTACCCGCCGCCACTACCAGCATTACCCCATTTTGTCGCGCATATTCGATCGCACTTCTTTCTGCTGGAGTCAACTCATAGCGCGTTGTCACACTCCCGTCAGCATTCTTCTGAGTCAAATCCAAACTGAGATTCGCGATCGCATTTTTCTGTCCAGAAGCCTTCGCAGCATCCACAAACTCTACCAAAGAATCCGCCCATCTCCCAGAATCGATCGCCCTTCCCACCCATTTCGGTGCAGTCTTATTAATCGCATCAATAATCCCCAACATAAAAGTACCGTGCTCGCTACCTTCCCCAGCTTTCAGCAACGGATTATCATCCCCGCCCACATAATCGCGGCCCTTCTTAATATTCGCGTAATTCAAATAAGGACTATCCGCACTCACACCCGTATCAATACTTCCCAGCAACGGCTGAGAAGCCAAAGGAAAATTCAGCAATTGACGGATTGCATTCGGATTACTAGGATTCGGCGACTGGGGATCGACGGGAATCAAAGCAATCGGCAAAGTCTCAAACGCACCACCGGGATTGTAAGGGGTTTGAGTGGCAATCCCATCATGGTACAGACCCAGCGGGTCAAAATCAATTAACGGTGGTAAATTATTGGTTGGTGCATCAGGGTCGATCGGGCAAACACCACCATCAGCAAAGAAATTAGGTAAATGTAAATCAGACAGCGACAAAGAACCCAATAACTGATGTAGCTGGTCGAATTCGTGCTCCCAATCCCCAAAACCCGCACTCGGAGTCACAATTTTTTCTAAGATAAAACTTTTCGGTCGTTTCCGACTCTTTGTTTTACTGGAATCCCCAAAACCTTGAGCCCGATCGCGTTTTTTGCCACCAAAATTTAGCCAACCCATAACTTTTGCACCCTGTATTAATATGAAGTCGATCGCACAAACTTAATTAAATGCCTTCAAAGATTCAACCAAAACCCTTTATTGACAAGGATTTTTCAATAATCGTCAAAATTTTCTGTTTATTTGAGAAATTACGCCAACTTAACAAATTTTCTGTATAGGCGATCGCTTTACATCTGCCGCACTTGGCTAACGGTCAGGCGGGCGATCGGCAAAAACTTTGTTACTGCGTAATTTCTAGGATTTTTCGCTTCTTCACACGGTTATTGTATACCAAAAATATTTGTGCGATTATAAAGTTTCTGTAAAGTTTTGGGAGAGCAATCCCCTCCTCAACCTGAAATATCCTCTACACAAGGTTTCCCACGCAATCACAGGTGAAAAATGCGTAAATCCTAAAATAGTTAGAATTTACACTTGCTTTTTTTCTGATTTCTGATAACATGACTACCAAGGTGAAATTTGGATTAAAGCCTAAAGCCCAAACAAATATCACTCAAGCTTCTTCACAAAATACTTTAATACTTCCCTGCTTCATTGAAACGGGGTAAAATTCTCATTGAAAAATACCGTTTTCAGGGAAAATTAGGGTTAATCGAAATACTCAAAAACCTAGCGGAGAAAACTGAAAAATATAAATTTGCGATCGACTCAAGACAATTCAATAAAAACACCCACTTTGAGTGAAAATTCTTGTCCCCCCCTTCTTAAGGGGGGCTAGGGGGGATCGAGTTTCGGCCTAAAACCCAGTGTTTCTCTGCTTGATCCGAAAGTCTAGATCCCCCTAAATCCCCCTTAAGAAGGGGGACTTTGAGTGAATTCTCTTGTTTTCCCCGATGTTTTGGGAGACGAGTGAAACTCTTGTCCCCCCCTTCTTAAGGGGGGCTAGGGGGGATCGAGTTTCCTCCTAAAATGGGTAATTTCTAAATTGGGCCGATGACTTTTTCCAACTTCAATCAATCCGTTACATCCGTTACAAAATCCGTTGCCGAACTTCCTTCTTCCATACCATGCAACTCAAATCAGCGGTACAGTGGATACCTCATCCCGACGGTCATTGGATACTTCGCAATCCCGAAGACATTACCTGTCTGCAAATAGACGACTTTGACAAACAGGTAATTTTGCTACTAAATCAACAGCCACTAACTAACATTCTCGCCGAATACGACCTAGATGTAGAAGATGTGCAAAATCTCTTAAAAGACTTAGCACAAGCAGGAATGCTAGAAGGAACCAAGCCGCCGAAAGCCAAATTTAACCTGCTATCCTTCACAATTCCCCTAGTCAATCCCGATGTTTGGTTATCGCGGCACATCGACAAAATCCGCTGGATTTGGACCTGGGAATTTGGCTTTTTTCTGTGCGCCTTCATCTCTTCTTCTGTAGCAGTATGGTCGGCTTCCGTAGAGGAAGTCGCCGCCTCGCACCAGCAGTTATTGACAGCCGGAAAAATTGACAATGCGATCCAAGTTATCTTGCTGACAATGTTAGTAATAGCTTTGCACGAACTCGGTCATGCTTTCACGCTCAAACACTACGGCGGCATAGTTAAAGAAATTGGATTATTGTTCATGTGTCTCATCCCCGGATGCTATACAGATACAACCGACCAATACAGTTTAGTCAGGCGGAAACAGCGAGTTTTAGTAGTAGCGGCGGGAGTATTAATTCAAGTGACAATTTGGGCATTGGCTGTTTGGATGTGGCTGTTATCTCAGTCCAATCCGGTTTGGCATCAAATTAGTTATTTGTTGATGGTGGCGGCATTGCTGACAGTGGCAATTAACTTGAATCCGTTGAATAAATTTGACGGTTATTATTTGTTAGTTGCTGGAACAGGGATTAACAATCTGCGACAAAGATCCTTTGATTTTTATGTGGATTTGTTGCGGAGGGAGGAGATAGAAGAAGCAGTGGAAACGCAATGGGTTTTAGCAACCTATGCGCCTTTGAGTATAGTTTATACTGTTTGGGGTTTTAGTTACTTAATGTCCTTGATTGGAAATTGGGTTTTGTTAAATGTTCCGAGTTTTTAACCGATAAATCACAGGCGGGACGCCCGTGCCACAAAAATGCAATTTGATTATTTTAGGGGTTTACTGAAATGAATGTTTGTCAAAAGTTGGGAATTGTTGGTGGAAGTTTGAGTTTTGCAGTTGTTAGTCAATGTTTTTCTGTACAAGCTGCTACGCTTACTCAAACTTATACTGTGGATCTGGGTTCGCAGCCATTAAATAGTAGCACGAATGTGGTTTTACCCAAGTTTAATTCGCTGTTAGGAACGCTATTAAGGGCTTATGTTACGGTTAAGTCTACTGTTAATAACACTGTTAGCATTACTCCTTTGACGGGAGATTTTATGGGGACGGCGGCGACTAATGCAAGTATTGCTGTGAATATTCCGCTGTTAAAAGTTGACCCTAATTTGACTTTGAGTGTGTTAGCAAGTCCGCCGGAAACGAGGATTGCTAATGGCGCTACAGGAAGTGTTAGCGGTTCGGCTTCCGGTACTGTGTCAAAGAGTTATGATTCCCAGCAGTCTCTGAGTGCGTTAAGTGGATGCGATGGTGATACTTTTATCGCAGGTTTGATGACTACGGGTTTGACTCAAGTTACGGGGAATCCTGTTAGAGGTAGTTTCGATGGTAAGGTTATTGCTAACACTACGGTTAGTGCAATTTATGAGTATGAACCTGTACCGGAACCGATGACTGCTGTTGGTACGTTTGTGGCTGCTGGAATGGGTTTGTGGTGGAAGAGAAGGGCTTCAAAAAAGGGGTAATACCAATTTGGAGATCCCCTAGCCCCCTGAATAAGGGGACAAGAGTATTTCTCAAAGTTCCCTTATTACTCGCAGCCCGGAAGAAAAAAATATTTCCCGAAACACTTGACAAACTGGCAAACATACGCAAAAATAATGATTCGTGACCAATGCGGAACTGGCGGAATTGGTAGACGCGCATGATTCAGGTTCATGTGGTGCAAGCCTTCCGGGTTCAAGTCCCGGGTTCCGCATTTCACAGGCAGAAGGTAGTCTGGGGTTAACCTGATATAGGCAATAACCCCATTCACTCTGCTAAATCAAATAATGCTGACAAGTATTCAAAATCCCCTAGTCAAGGAAATCCGTAAGCTCCATAGCTCGAAGGGACGCAGGGAACAACAATTATTTTTACTCGAAGGGACGCATTTGCTGGAGGCAGCTTGCGTGGCAAAACACCCGTTAGAAACGGTTTGTGCTACTCCAGAATGGGTTGAGCAGCACGATCGACTGTGGGAGCAAATTTGTAGTTTAGCCGATCGCACCGAATTAGTCAGTTCAAAAGTCTTAGAGTCGATCGCCACTACAGTTCAACCAGACGGCATTATCGCCACCGCACCCCGCACCGCTACCCCACCCCCAAAATTGTCAACTTTGGGAATAGCCTTAGAAACCATCCAAGATCCAGGTAACTTGGGCGCGATCGTACGCACGGCTGCTGCTGCTAATGCCGACGGCTTGCTGCTGAGTTCCGACAGCGCTGATTTAGATCATCCAAAGGTGCTGCGAGCTTCCGCAGGAGCCTGGTTTAAACTACCAATGGCCGTCAGTCCAGATTTAACGGCCGAAGTTTCGCGATGCAAAAATCGAGGGATGCAAATTTTAGCAACGGTTCCCAACGCTAGTTTGACCTATTGGGAAGTAGATTTGCGAGTGCCGACTCTGATAGTTTTGGGCAACGAAGGTTCTGGTTTGTCGGCAGAATTGATCGGTTTGGCCGATCGCCAAATCCAGATTCCCCTGAGTCGAGCCGTAGAATCACTCAATGTGTCGATCGCCTCCGCCCTAATCTTATACGAAGCTCAACGGCAAAGAAGTCAGTAGTCATTAGGTAGATTAATGCCCGATGCCCAATGCCCAATGCCCAATGCCCGATGCCCAATGCCCAATGCCCAATGCCCTATGCCCAATGCCCAATGCCCAATGCCCAATGCCCAATGCCCGATGCCCGATGCCCGATGCCCGATGCCCATTTAAAATTTACTCTCCTGGCACAGCAACTCAGCCTTACAAAAAATAAATGTAAAGAAATATAGCCAAATACTCTCAGAAATGTTAAGATTCTTAACATAACGTAGCATTGTTAACACCCCAAGCAAAACCCAACCTCAGATGGGGCGACAGGGAGTAGCAGCTAGCTACTATAAAAACGAAGCCTCTTTAAATCCAAGGAAAGCGCAAGTCCCCGCCCGCTTTCCTTCCCAGAAAAAACTAGGGGTTTGCTTTCATCAGCAAACCCTTAGAGGCACTGATCCTCAGCGGGCAAAGCTCATGAAAACTCTTAAGTCCTCAGATACAGATTCTGTTCGCGCTTACTTGCGAGACATTGGTCGCGTTCCCTTGCTGACCCATGAGCAAGAAATACTCTACGGCAAACAGGTACAGCGATCGATCGCACTGAATCAGGAAAAAAATATTGTAGCCCAAGAGTTAGGCCGCGACCCAACGGCGGCTGAATGGGCACAGGCTGTTGGGCTTTCTGAGGCTGAGTTGCAGCGCACAATCAGCCACGGAGACAGGGCCAAGCGGCAAATGGTGGAAGCCAATCTGCGGCTGGTGGTATCTGTTGCCAAGAAATATATCAAGCGCAACGTAGATTTACTGGATCTAATTCAGGAAGGCACGATCGGGATGCAGCGAGGAGTGGAAAAATTTGACCCCACCAAGGGCTACAGATTTTCTACCTACGCTTATTGGTGGATTCGTCAGGCGATTACCCGCGCGATCGCCGAAAAAGGCCGCACCATCCGCTTACCAATTCACATTACCGAAAAGCTCAACAAAATCAAAAAGGCTCAGCGTCTACTTGCTCAACAGCTAGGCCGCTCAGCCACGGCTGCTGAGTTGGCCTCAGAGTTAGATTTGACTCCCAAACAAATTCGCGAGTATCTCGATCGCGCCCGTTTACCACTTTCCCTGGACTTGCGCGTGGGAGACAATCAAGATACTGAGTTGGGCGATTTATTAGAAGATACGGGTACTACCCCAGAAGATTTTGCCCTGCAAGCTTCCCTGCGGACGGATTTGGATCATCTGATGGCAGAATTGACTCCCCAACAACGGGATGTGCTGGCCTTGCGGTTTGGTTTAGAAGATGGTCAAACTCTTACCTTGGCCAAAATAGGCGATCGGCTCAACATCAGCCGGGAACGAGTGCGGCAAATTGAACGGGAAGCCCTGACTAAACTCCGCAAACGCAAACAAGACATCAACGACTATCTAGCCAGCTAGGTAGATTGGGGATCGGGCGATCGCCTGAAATACAACAGAGAACAGTAGGGACACGGCGCCCATTGGTGTCAACTTAAGCCTGAAAGCCTTGGTATCTCTTGCTTTTACCTAAGTCTAGATCCCCCTAAATCCCCCTTAAGAAGGGGGACTTTGATCGGACTCTTATCCCCCCCTTCTTAAGGGGGGCTAGGGGGGATCTAGATTTAATAGTCAAACAGCAATCTGTGACTGGGTTTGAGCTTAAGTTGACACCAATGCACGGCGCCGTGTCCCTACTGTTTTGTTAAATCCCAATTTCCAACAATAGAGACTTCATTGTTTCCCAAGATAGCCCTTGCTGAAGATAGCGGGGGCTATTTGGATTGTAGGGCCCTGCAAGGCGATCGATACTGATGATTTTTGCTCCTTCTGGCAAAACTGGTATCTCTGGATCGAAAGCAGTCGATCGCACCAGAGAACTAGAAAAGCCTTTAAAAATAGCAATTTCATCAAATTCGCCCTCAGTTTCAACCCTCACTATTAAAACTTCTTGGGGGCGTCTTACTGTGTATTGTTCTAAGCGGCGGGCGATCGAATCACTCATAGCATATTTTGAAGGAAGAAGGAAGAAGGAAGAAGAAATTTTGTCCTGTTTTCTTACTGACTCTAAGTAATAATACATTCATGGCGAAGAATTTGGGCTGTCAATTTTATATTTTTGGTAAATAGTCGTCGTCCGATCGCAGATTTTGAGCTCAAGCCCAAAGATACTGCGGACAATTTATAATTTATTCAAAGACTAAAGGGTGCCGAAGTGTTTACAATAGTTAACAGGAGTGCAGATTCGAGCCGATCGCCAAACTAACTATCTTAAGATGAGTAATTATTGTGATGTCAACTCTTTCTCTCAACCGTTTAGCTACCAAGCTTTCAGGAAAAGTTAATCTGCGAACAGTCGTCATAGTTCCCTTTGTTTTGCAAGTATTTGCAGCGGTGGGACTTGTGGGATATTTATCATTTAAAAACGGTCAAAGATCCGTTAATGATCTTGCTGGTCAGTTAATGGGCGAAGTCAGCAATCGCATCGAACAAAATTTGGAAACATATTTAGAAACTCCTCACCAGATTAATCAAAGCAAGCTAGATTCTGTGAAATTGGGTTTTGTGAACATGAAAGACTTGTCAGCTTGGGAGAAATACCTTTGGAGACAAGTGCAATTATACCCTTACATCAATTTTACGTCGATCGGCAATAAAAATGGAGAGTATCGCACGGGAGAAAAGATGTCCAATGGCACTTTATTGATTAACGCATCAGGCCCGTCTACTGGTTTTGACTTTCATTCCTACAATACCAACGATACAGGCGATCGCACCACAGTAGCAGCCGTCGTCAAAAATTTTGATATCAGACAACATCCCTCCTACGCCTTAGCCGCCTTAGAAGTTAAACCCACTTGGAGTTCTGTCTATGTATCCTTTCTCGAACCAACATTAATCCTCAGTGCGCTCCAACCAGTCTATGACAGCCAAAAACAGCTAGAAGGAGTATTAGTTACGGCTTTGCGTCTAGATGCCATAGGTCAATTTTTAAATAGCCTCAAAATTGGCAAATCAGGTCAAACATTTATTGTTGACAAAAATGGCATACTCCTAGCAACTTCCACATCAGAAAAACCTTTTCGCACTCAAAAAAATCAAAAAGAACTATTTAAAGTTACCGAAAGCAGCGATGCAGTAACTCAAGCAACCGCTAAATATTTAGTAACTCAATTTCAAGACTTGCACCGAATTCAAAAATTCCAACAAATCAATTTTGAAATTAATGGCAAACAACAATATTTAAAAGTTCTGCCATTTCAAGACGGCAAAGGTTTAGACTGGTTGATTGTAGTCGTCGTTCCCGAAGCCGACTTCATGGCACAAATTGATGCTAATACCCAAACTACTATCCTACTATGTCTGGCTGCTTTAGGAATGGCAACAGTTGTGGGAATCTTCACTTCCCGGTGGATTATTCAACCCATTCTTGAACTAAAAGATGCAGCAATAGCTTTGTCTGAAGGACAATTTGACAAAACCGTAAAACTCGAAAGAAGCGACGAATTAGGCGTACTAGCAAAGGCTTTTAATAGTATGGCTGCACAACTACAAGCATCTTTTACTGCCTTAGAAGCTAAAAATAGCGAATTACAGCGACTGGACAAACTCAAAGACGAATTCTTAGCCAATACTTCCCACGAACTCCGTACTCCCCTCCACGGAATTATTGGTATTGCAGAATCTCTAATAGACGGTGCGACTGGACAATTGCCAGAAAAAACTAATATGAACTTAGCTTTGATTTCATCATCTGGCAAAAGATTGTCGTCTTTAATTAACGATATTCTAGATTTTTCTCAACTCAAGCATAAAACTCTCGAACTGCACGTTAAACCAGTCGGAATTCGGGAAATTGTCTACATAATCCTGACTTTATCTCAGCCTTCGATAGGCAAAAAAAACTTGCAGTTGCTCAATTCAATTAGTCCAGAATTGCCACCAGTAGCAGCCGATGAAAATCGTTTGGAGCAAATACTGTATAATTTAATTGGCAATGCAATTAAATTTACCGAAAGTGGTACTGTTGAAATTTCAGCAGAATTGTTAATGGGGAACGAACAATCATCAATGCCTAGTTCCCAATTAGCGATTACTGTATCCGATACCGGAATTGGTATCCCCGCAGAAAAATTAGAGCGAATTTTTGAATCCTTTGAACAAGCTGACGGTTCTACTGGTAGGGAATTCGGTGGCACCGGTTTAGGTTTGGCGGTTGCAAAGCAATTAGTTGAATTGCACGGAGGTCAAATTAAGGTATCTTCAACTGTCGGAGTTGGTTCTCAATTTACCTTTACTTTGCCAGTATCGGAAAGTCAACCACAAGTTGATGGGAAGTATCCACTTGTAGCTGAGGGCGATCGCAATTTCAGTCGTCATCAAGTTACAGCGGACTTACCTATTATATATTCTCAGTCACCTGCTTGTCAAGAAGTATTGGAGGGTGACAAAATTCAAGTCTTGATCGTCGATGATGAGCCCATTAATATTCAGGTATTAATTAACAGTCTTTCGAGCGAAAATTACGCCATCACTCAAGCAAGTAATGGCTTGGAAGCATTAAGTTTGATTGAAGAGGGATTTAAGCCAGATTTGATTTTACTTGATGTAATGATGCCGAAGATGACTGGTTATGAAGTGTGTCGAGAAGTTCGCAAAAAATACTCGCCTTTAGAATTACCAATTTTGATGTTGACTGCCAAAAATCAAACTTCCGATTTGGTAGAAGCTTTTAACTTAGAAGCGAATGACTATGTAACTAAACCTTTTATCAAAAAGGAATTGTTGTCGAGAATTAATACGCAAATTCGCCTTGCCAAGTTGAATGCAGCCTACGGCAGATTTGTGCCTCACGATTTTTTGAATTTACTTGGAAAGCCTAGTATTATCGAAGTAAAACTAGGAGATAACCAAGCCAAAAATATGACGGTATTGTTTGCTGATATTCGCTCATTTACGGCACTTTCAGAACAAATGACACCACCAGAAAATTTTGCTTTTATTAATACTTACTTGGGGAGGGTTAGCCCTGCAATTAGAAAAAATAACGGTTTTATTGACAAATACATTGGCGATGCAGTAATGGCACTGTTTCCTACTTCTCCTGATGACGGGGTTCGAGCAGCTATTGATATGCAGAAAGAAGTAAATGTTTATAACAAACAACGACAAGAAAATGATTTGGCTCCTATTGCGATCGGCATTGGTTTACACGTGGGTAATTTAATGTTGGGTACAATTGGTGAGCGAGAACGGATGGAAAGTACGGTGATTTCTGATGCGGTGAATCTCGCTTCTCGTTTGGAAGGGTTGACTAAGGTTTATGGTTCGGGGATTTTAGTGAGTGATACCATTATCTCTGGTTTGAGCGATCGCGAAAAATATAAGTACAGATTTGTCGATCGAGTGACAGTGAAAGGGAAAACAACCGCTCTATCAGTATTTGAAATTTACGATACAGAAACAGAGCAGAGCATTGCGCTGAAGCAGCAAACTGCTGAGATTTTTCAAGAAGCTTTAGATTTTTACTACAAAGAAAAATTTGTGTTAGCGCAAAAAATCTTTCAGCATATTTTACACATTAATCCTGAAGATAAGGTAGCAATGCTGTATTTCAAACGCTCTCGCAAGTATCGAATGTATGGA
This sequence comes from Tychonema bourrellyi FEM_GT703, assembly GCF_002412335.2. Taxonomy (GTDB): domain Bacteria; phylum Cyanobacteriota; class Cyanobacteriia; order Cyanobacteriales; family Microcoleaceae; genus Microcoleus; species Microcoleus bourrellyi. The sequence continues at coordinate 122 of NZ_NXIB02000091.1, read as the reverse complement.
GTTCCTGATGGGTGGGCGGGGGTGGAAGCTTTGACGGAAAAATAGGGAATGGGGAATGGGGAATGGGCATTGGGCATTGGGCATTGGGCATTGGGCATTGGGCATTGGGCATTGGGCATTGG
>NZ_NXIB02000090.1 GCF_002412335.2 Tychonema bourrellyi FEM_GT703 | reverse complement strand
AGTCTACGGGTATTGGGCATGTGGCATGGGGCATGAGGCATGGGGCATGGGGTATTGGGTATTGGGTATTGGGTCTTCTATTTTTTGCTTAATATGATTGTTAGGGCGATCGGGCTTTTTCCCCTCCTTTATTCCGATCGCAAATTTTGGATATCTTCAACACTCAAACCAGTAGTTTGACTAATAGTTTGATTATCAAGAACATTGAGAAGTTGCCTAGCAATTTCCAGAGCTTTTTCTCGTATACCTAGCGCGATTCCCTCTTCTCTGCCTTTTTTTCTGCCTTTCTCTCTGGCTTGTTCTCGCCCTTGCGCGACTCCTTCTTTAATTCCCTGCACGAAAATTCCCTGCTGATCCAGAATATACCTTTCGCGATTTTCTAAATCTGCCAACTCCTTTGGATTAAAGTTAGCTTCATTAGCAATAGCAAAAGCTTGCTGTATTTCCGAGACATTTTCCATTGTTGACGGCACTATTTCCAAAGTATAAGCGTTTTTCATAAAATAAATCCACTTATCAGTCAAAGTTTCCAATTCATCCATCTTTTTATTGAACTTCGGCAATTCAATAAATATCATTTCCATCCCTGGATCGACATAATCAAATAAACGCTCTTTCTCCTTGAATACAAAATTAGAAATTACTTCTTGGTCATTGTCAAACATTTCAAAATCTGTAATTGTCAAAGCAATTACAGGTTTTAACTTAGAGTAGCCTTGACCGCTAAACAGTTGAGTTGAGTAAGCTTTAGCCGTATTGTAGACAACTCGTTTTGCCAAAGATTCTATATTTAAAACTTGCATCTCAATAATTACAGTTGCGCCTCCTGCAAGTCTGGCTTTGACATCCAGGTAAGAGTCTTTGAGATACTGTACTTCTAAATACGGGTCGATATTTTCTAAGTCGGTGATGGTAGAATTTCCACGATAAATCATGGCATTCAGAAAGCTGATTAAAATTGGTTTGCTTTCGTTAGAACCGAAAATCTTTTTGAATGCAAAGTCGGTTTTGGGGTTAATGAATCTCATGGTAATTTTTCGTTCTCCTAGCGCTGATGTGGATGCCCGATCCTATCTACCAGCATCTACTGATAGATTATGAACGATTATCGGTTAAATTAGCGATCGAACAACGAGCCACTCAATGCACCCTGTAAATAATTGACCTCAAGTTGCGATCGGGTGTAAGATCCTCCAATCACCAGTCCCCTAACAATGTATCTCCCTGGAAAAAACACAGTACCAGTATAAGTTGGCACAACTACTGAGCTACGGGGCGCGATCGCACATCAATTCAATTTAACCACTGTTCAACTAAACTCGCAGATACTATCGTGACGGGAATAAGTTCTTTGTGTGACACTCGCCCTGCTCAAGACGCGATCGCAACACCGAAAACTTGTGATTTTTAACCAGAAAAAATGTGAGATAGATCACGTAACGCAGCCAGAGCGAGATATATACTAGAATCAATAATAAAAAAATAATCAGTAACTGCATCTATCCATCATTCCTGTCCTTTCTCCTCCTATGCGATATATTACCACCTCTACTTAATCATCAAGGTTCCAGGCAATGACTAAAGAAAAAAATAAATATGATGCCGACCTTTCTCAACACCGACATAGAGATACGATACTAGGGCAGCTTCCTGTAAAAGCCAAAGATTGGGCCCAAAGCCTGCCTTGGAACCAGCGCCGCTACCTATTGTCCCTCTGTTACATATTGTGCGCGTCCACTCCAGACTTGCAAGCAGAATTTTTAGATGACTACACCGCCGACGGCTTAGTTTCAAAAATGTTTGAAGACGTAGATACTCTGCACCGAGTCAAAGATTATCTAACCAGGTTTCAAGTTGAAAAAGAATTAAACGAATCAGATTTAAGAAGCTACATCAAACAATTTTATATCCACTCAGCTCAACAAGTGCGCGGGCAAAATGACCAATATTTAGAATCTGCACTTCGCTTCGTCTTGAGTACGGAAGAACGCAATAATGTTTTCAACTATATCTTGGGCTTTGAATTTGTGAAAATTGTATTTCAAATGACCTGGTTGCAACACGAACGATTGGCGAGACTACAAAAAAACCAGTGGCAGTTTATTGAAGCCTACATCAAACCGATTCAACACGCACACAAAATTAACGGTATAATTGTACCGAAAGATGAAAAAATCTTTTTTGCGAGGCGCGCCTATTACGTTCAACAGCCTGATATTGCCTATAAAAAATTAATTGAATTAGTAACAGCAACTTTTACTACAGAAATGGTGAGTAACTGTGGATTTTCTATCAGTCGCCATGCTCAAGCTTTGCGTTTTGACTGCGATTATATCTACAATCCAGAACCCGAAGAAGCAAGATTTCCTACGGAATTGCAATTTGTTTATTGACAATCAAGCAATTGGGTTCGGGCCCCCGGATTCATCCGGGGGGTTAATTCTTCAATCGAAAATCGAAAATCGAAAATCGAAAATCGAAAATCCATAAAACCAGGTGTCCGTGGGAGTAGATCAAAAATTTTAACTCTGCCTTGTGGAAGATAGTCTTAATTGGTCAATTTTTGAGATAATCGAAAGCAGCACTCAACTTAGCTGAGGAACAAACGTGCTGCTATCAAAAGGTTTTGAAGTAGAAATGTATACCGGCACGCCCGAAGGTGATGTTGTCGGTCTCTCCGATCGCATAGTCGCCGATCTAGAGGGATTTGTGCGCGAGCCTGATAGTCGTAATGTGGAGTACACGACTGCCCCCATGTGCAGCTACGATCGCCTGCTGTGTGCCCTAGTCAAGCCACGAGTCCGGCTGCGACAGTATTTAAAACAATTGGGCGACTACACTTTGCTCCCAGGAAGTACCCTGTCTCTCGGAGGGAGCGATCGCTTTTATCGATCGGACCCCAACAACCCCTACCACACCTACATCGAGCAAACCTACGGCACCAAAGTCGTCACCGCCAGCATTCACATCAACATCGGCATCTCCCAACCAGAACTGCTGATGCGGGCAATTCGCCTCGCCCGCGTCGAAGCACCCCTCTACCTTGCCATGAGCGCCTCTTCCCCCTTCCTCGATGGCGAAGTCACTGGCTATCATTCCACCCGCTGGGGTTTGTTTCCCAAAACTCCAGCCATCGTCCCCCTGTTTGAAAGTCACAAGCATTACATCCAGTGGACTGAAGAGCAGCTAGAACTCGGTACCATGCAAAATGTCCGCCATTTATGGTCTGCTGTGCGGCCAAATGGCGATCGTCGCCCCTACTGCCTCAACCGCCTAGAACTGAGAATTTGCGACCTAGAAGTCAATCCTCTTGCCCTATTGGCAATTACTGCCTTGTTAGAAGCTCGGATTTGGCAGATGATGGAAGACCCCAGCTTAGACCCATTGGAACTCAGTACCTTGCCAGCGGCTACCCGCAACCAAGACTTAGTAGCCCTGACAGATGCTAACGAAATTGCTGCATCCCGCCACAGTTTGGATGCCGAACTGATTCACTGGCAAGATGGCAGAACGATTCTCGCACGAGATTGGATTGAGGAAATTTACCAGCAAGTCTGGCCATTTGCCAAAAAACGTGGCTTTAGCTGCTTTCTCTTGCCACTCAAAAAGATTCTTCGGGAAGGCAACACCGCTCAGCAATGGTTGAATCTGCACGAGGACGGTTTGGACACCCGCAGTATTATTCTGCAAGGGATTAATGGGATGGCTCACCAGGAATGGGAGCTCGAAGATAACTTGTGCGCCCAGTTAGCTGCTTGAAGAGTATCATGGCAAAACAAATCAGAATATTTAATCAATCGCGTCCGACACGGGGTATAACTAAAAGCTATGGATTGTATCTACCGAAAGGTAGATTTCTAGATTTCCTAATAGCTGTTTCCTTCTGATTGACCTCCGTAAAATCTGTTAAATTCGTTACAAAATCCGTTGCCGAACTTCCTTTTTTTATAGCTTCATGCCCCAACTTGTTTTGATTCATCCACAAATCCCCCCGAATACTGGCAATATCGCCCGCACTTGCGCTGCTACAGGCACTGAATTGCATTTGGTCGGGCCGCTGGGATTTGAAATTAGCGATCGCTACCTCAAACGAGCCGGTTTAGATTACTGGCCTTATGTCAAGCTCCACTGTCACGAAGATTTAACCGCTTTTTTGGATTGTCAGCAGCAACGTGGCGGGCGATCGATTGGATTCAGCACTGGCGGGCGATGCAGTTATACGAAATTCCAATTTCAACCTAGCGATTGGCTGCTGTTTGGCTCGGAAACTGTTGGCATTCCGCCATTGGTCTTAGATGCCTGCGATGCCACAGTTTTTATTCCGATGAGCCAGCCTGGGGTGCGGAGTTTAAATCTCTCTGTCAGCGCTGCTGTAGGTCTATTTGAGGCGAGGCGACAGTTGGGCGAGCTGGGATAAATAATCATCTATCTTTTTTAGCGATATAGCGCGCTAGACCATACTTGTATTAGATAGGAGCGCTATATCTAGTAGATATACGGTTGTAGGCACTCCGAAAGTTAGGATAGAGTTTCATTATCTTTGATGATGATCCAGCCTTACCAGAACAAGTATTTTATACTTTTGTTCTAGCTATTGCGGTGTAAGGGTTGTAGGGTGTTATGAGGGCAGATTTTACCGAAAATTTGAATTTTAGTGGCTATGCGAGCTTGTCTAAATTTCAAAATCAAGGTAATCTTGCCTAAGCATGATAGCTATCAACAATGAGAATTTTCTTATTTGCTGATTTAAATCAGCTTCATGCAATCCCTTGTGTGTTTCCAAGGACAGTTAGCGCTTTTCAGTAGGAGGTCGTTTTTTTGAAACGAATATATCCCAAAAAAAATCAGCCTGTTAAGGCTAGTGAAATCGACAGAGACGGTTCTAAGGAACAGTCGAAACAGACAACGCTAAGCACTGGCAGAGTTCGCTCTCTCGCCACGATCGGGCTGGCAATATCGGTAGGTGCTTCTGGCATCCTACTGCCGAGATCTGGGGACAGCGCTCGCGCGTCTGAACTCGCACCAATACCAGAACCCACTGCTGAAGTACAGGCAGCCTCAGCTAGCGAACTCGCTACCTCTGTGGGTGATGCTCCCTCAGCCACGCCAACCGCTGAACCTTCTAACCCGGTGGCGGTTAAGGTGCAACCAGGACAAACTCTGTGGGAGTTATCTCAAGACTATGCAGTTGCTCCTAATTCAATAGCAACTGCCAACGGGATTGAATCCGACACCTTACTCCAAGTAGGGCAAAAGCTCACCATTGGGCCGGCGGAGGTCGTTGCTTCGTCACAACAGAACGCCGACAACACCCCAGTCGCAGCACCACCAGATTATGTAGCGGTGGTGAATCCCGAACAAAAGTTAGATCTAACAGGTTCGGAGCCTTCTTCTAGTCCGGTGGTGCAGTCAGGGCCGCCATCAACAGCAGCGAACCCCCTCGAAACTCTGACACCGGAGCAAAATTCGATCGTCGCGCCCAATACAAACGGGGCGATCGACAGTTTGAAAAAACAGGAAAACCGTACAGCAGAATTTGGTCAGACCCAGTTGGGTTCTGAGTTACCAACGAGTTTATCTACATCTACTCTATCATTGCAGTCGCCAGCACCGACGCAGGTATCTTCTACCTCTGCAACGCGAACAGTAATTCCCAATGCTGGGTTTGATCAAGCAAACTCATCCATTGAACAGTCGCTGGTAACTCCAAGTTTACCCTCTGCTGTGGTAGTTCCCTCAGCAGGTACTACACCCGTAGTGACGGATGTGACTTATAGTGTGCGTCCGGGAGATACTTTAGGTGCGATCGCCTCATCTCAGGGCGTAAAAGTACAAGACCTGATCTCCATCAACAAGCTCGGCAACCCGAATTTCCTCAACGTCAATCAACGGCTGAAAATTCCCCAAGTTGCGTTAAATAATCCAGCGGTACAAGCACCCGCATCTATTCAGGCATCTAATTCTACATCGTCCTTCTCGACAGCTTCGGTGCCGGGATCTTTGAACCCCAGCTCGTCTACCCCGGAAATACCTGGTTCTGGCGTTACAGTATCTGCGCCAACCGTACCGATTGTCTCTCCCTTGGCGAACTTGGAAGGTCTGAACAATATTTCAGCGCCGATGGTTCCCCAAATTAACAACATTTCGCTAACTCAAGTTTCTCAAAACATTAGCGACCCTAGAAAGTTGGAGATTCCGGGCGAACCAACATTCACAGGTGCTGTTGATACCAGTGCACTACCAATGCCAGCCACTGCAACGGCAAGCTCTACCTTGACGGGAGCGTACCCGCAGCCTGCTAACTGGACACCAGTTGTCAACACCCAGGGTTTAGCCACTGAGACAGCTAATGCTGTACCAGAGTCCTCCGCTGCTACTCAATCGACCCAGGAACTGAGCCCTTATGCTGAACGGTTAAGAGCAGAAGTTGTCCGGCTGAGAGAGGAATATCGGGCAGAGCGAAATTCGATCGGGCCAAATTCAGTTGCCCTAGTTCCAACGGCAGACTCTGAAACCCAAGTCGCTGCGGGCAACCCGTCTGAGGACAACGAACAGCTCAATCCCTATCTCTACACCCCAGAGTACCGTGGAACGGTGCAGAATGAAATCAGCAGACCACCGTCGAGAGGGTGGAGCGAGGAAGTTCAGAAGCAGCAGCAAGAGCGTTTGGACGCAGCCCGCGCTGCCCAATCGCAACCGCTCAACCTGACCCCTGCCTCTAATTTAGATCGACCTGTGGTGGCTACTGCTCCTTTAGGTTCACAGGGTTACGACCCCCTCAGCAATCCTTCTTTGGGACAGATGGTTTCTCCAGAATTGCCCCCGCTTTCTGGCGCTGATACCTATCTACCTAAAGGCTCAAGACAACAGTCGGCTAATGGGTTTATTTGGCCTGCTAAGGGCGTTTTCACTTCTGGCTACGGCTGGCGCTGGGGACGGATGCACAAGGGTATTGACGTTGCAGGTCCGATCGGCACACCAATTGTGGCAGCCGCTGACGGGGTTGTTACCTATGCACAGTGGAACGACGGCGGTTACGGCCATCTCGTGGAAATTACCCATCCAGACGGCACTGAAACTGTCTATGCCCACAACAGCCGGATTTTGGTGCAAAAGGGTCAGAGAGTCGCTCAAGGCGAACAGATTTCAGAAATGGGCAGCACTGGCTTTAGTACCGGGCCGCACTTGCACTTTGAAATTCATCCCGCCGGATCGGGAGCTGTCAATCCTATGGCTTTTCTGCCAAAGGATGATTCCAGCGCTTCTCGCTAAGGAGTGGTTTTAAGTTATGGGTTTTGAAATATTAGCAAAACTCATAACTTTTACTGCAAGTCATTATAAATAATGTAGTGAAGTAGCTATCGTAGCTCACCATACTGTGCTACGATAGTAAATCGTGAACAGGTTTTGGCTCAGTGGCGCAGTTGGTTAGCGCAGGGGACTCATAAGCCCAAGGTCGCAGGTTCAAATCCCGCCTGAGCCATAATGTCATGAAAATAAGCACGCTCTCAAAATTGAGGGCGTGTTTTTTAAATTTTGATTTCAGATAATTGTAGTCGTTATGAGTATGATATATTTGTAACAGTTCGTAAAAAAGGAAACAAAATCTATGAGTAGTGAATGCCTCCGTGTCGGTCAACCTGCACCCGACTTCGCAGCAACAGCCGTAGTGGATCAAGAATTCAAGACAGTTAAACTGTCGGACTACAAAGGCAAAAAGTATGTAGTCCTGTTCTTCTACCCCTTGGACTTCACTTTTGTGTGCCCAACTGAGATTACAGCATTTAGCGATCGCTTTGAAGACTTCAATAAAATCGATACCGAAATCCTCGGCGTATCAGTTGATAGCGAATTCTCTCACCTCGCATGGATACAATCAGACCGTAAATCCGGCGGCGTTGGCGACCTGAACTATCCTCTAGTTGCTGACATCAAAAAAACCATTAGTGCCGACTACAACGTCCTCGATCCAGAAGCAGGTATTGCCCTCAGAGGTCTGTTTATCATCGATAAAGAAGGCATCATCCAACACTCTACTATCAATAACCTTGCCTTCGGCCGCAACGTGGACGAAACTCTCCGCACTCTGCAAGCTATTCAACACGTTCAGTCTCACCCCGATGAAGTTTGTCCCGCTGGCTGGCAGCCCGGTGACAAGACGATGACTCCCGATCCAGTCAAGTCTAAAGTATTCTTTGCCGCTGTCTAACTTGAAGTTGTAGGGGCGGTGCCTGTGAGTGCCCGCCCGCTTAAGAGCCATTCCCAATGCCCATTGCCCATTGCCCAATTCCCAATTACCCAATTAGGAAATATGCTGACTTCTACTGATTTTAGTGGCTTGTTAAATCAGCGGTTTTTTCAAAATTTATTGCCGGTTCCGGCTACTAATGTTCTGAAGCTGGGACAGATGACCCCAGATTTTGAGTTGCCGGATGTTAATAATGGCAAATTGGTGAGACTGTCTAATTATCGCGGCGATAGGCCGGTGGTTCTGGCTTTCACTCGGATTTTTACTGAAAAGCAATATTGCCCTTTCTGTTTTCCTCATATTAAAGCCTTGAATGAAAACTGGGAAAAATTTGCCGATCGCAATATAGAATTATTGATGGTGACAAGTACGGACGATCGCCAAAGCCAGATTGTGGTTAGAGATTTAGGATTGAAAATGCCACTGTTGAGCGATCCTAGCTGTGAGGTTTTTCGGGGCTATGAAACAGGTCAAGCTTTAGGTGCTCCTTTGCCTGCTCAGTTTGTTTTGGATGCAGACGGCAAACTCTTATTTAAACATTTGTTCTCGTTCATAGACCACAATGCTAGTGTGGAAACCTTGCTGAAATCTCTCCCTCAGTAGGAATATGGCACTGCGGTAGATAAATGTCGGGATAGAGGGTTACGACCATATCTTATCAATTTGTCCGTTGGCTGCAAGATAATGGTGGCGTATTTGCCTTACACCTAGAAGGTTTGGGTTTTGTTTGGGCTTGAAATTTGTTTAAGTCCCGATAACAACTCACAAATAACAAATAACAAATAACCATTATCCTTGAAAAGTGGCAACTGAGACCCGATCGCGCCCTGTTTTTTTCGCTCGATAAAGTTCCTCATCGGCGATCGCAATTAGCGTCCCTGGCTGCGACATCGGCAGGGGAATACAGCAAGCTACACCCAAACTCAGGGTGACATATTCGCAAACAACAGACTTAGCGTGAACTATCTGCAAACCCCGCACTTCGGCGCGAATAAATTCAGCAACGCGAGCCGCACCTTCAATATCCGTATTCGGCAAAACTACCGCAAATTCCTCACCCCCGTAACGCGCCACTAAATCAGCCGGTCGCTTTACTGCACTCCGCAAAACACTTGCCACTTGTCGCAAACATTCATCCCCCGCTTGGTGACCATAGGTATCGTTGTAAAGTTTGAAATAATCGATATCGCACATAATCAAAGACAGTGGCGCTTCTTCCCTCGCCAAACGCCACCATTCAGTATCGAGATATTCATTAAAACATCGACGATTTTTCACCTCAGTTAAACTGTCATAAGTTGCTAAATACTCTAAGGCTTGATTCACAGTTTCTAACTGCTGTTTTTGCTGCTGCAACTGACGGTTTAGCGCTACCAACTGCTGTTCTGCTGCGTGCGATCGCAACAAATTTCTCACCCTCGCCAGCAACTCTCTTTCATCAAAAGGCTTAGAAATATAATCGTCAGCACCAGCATCCAAACTTTCAATCCGAGCTTCCATCCCCATGCGTGCTGTCAAAAAGATGACCGGAGTTGAACTCAATTCTGGTGTATTCCGAATTTCTTTAAGCAAATCCAAACCATTTTGCCGGGGCATTATTTGGTCGCTCAAAATTAAATTTGGTAGCAATTTTTTTGCTTGTTCTAAACCTTCAACTCCGTCGCGGGCTATAGCAACTCGGTAGTGAGGTGTCAGTAAAGTTTCCAGATATACCAGCAGAAAATAGTTATCTTCTACTACCAGTAACAGTGGTAAGTCTCGGCTGTCATCAACCAATTTATCTTCCACCCAGTTCGGAGAATTTTTGCTCTCAACGTTGTCGTCAACTACCAGCATTTGCTTTCCAGCGCAGGCTTGGCAAAGTGATTCGGCTCTATTTTCCATTTGACCGATCGCACTGTTGCGATCGTCTAGTACATCTTGGTAGTTGCCGATAGGTAGCTGCACCCCAAAAGTCGTCCCTTGAGCGATGCCGAGACTCGAAGCCCAGACAGTTCCTCCGTGCAGTTCCACCAACTGACGTACAATAAAAAGTCCCAAACCGAGGCGGTTTTGTTCATTGGTATTCCAGCTATCTGTGGAGCGGAAATAGTCAAAGATGTGGGGCAGAAATTTGGGCTCAATCCCACAACCGCTGTCGCCGACTAGAATCAACGCGCCCAACGGTGTAGACTCGATCGCAATTTGGATTACCGCCGATGTCGATGTTGGGGTAAATTTGATGGCGTTGGAAAGTAGGTTCCAGACTACTTGTTGCAGTCGTTCTGCATCCCCCAAAATGTAACTGATAGCGGGGTCAAAATTTGTTACTATTTCAATATTTTTGGCATCTGCCGCCGGACGGAGAATGTCGATCGCAGATTCTATGACTGATGGGAGATGAACTTGACCCATGTTGAGGTTCATTTTGCCACGCAGCAGCCGCGAAAGATCGAGAAGATTGTCTATTTGCTGGTTTTGTAATTTGGCGTTGCGCTCGATGATTTCTAAAGCGCGACTGGTAATGCCTTCGTTTAATTTCCCCGATCGCGCTAGCTGCACCCATCCCAAAATGACGCTGAGGGGCGATCGCAATTCGTGGGAGGCGATCGCCAGAAATTCGTCTCTGGTGCGGTTGGCTTCGGCTTGGACTACTGCGATGGCTTTGCACTCAGTGATGTCGAATCCGATCGCCAAATACTGATACGGTTTTCCTTTAAAATCCAGGAACGGAACTATCACCGCGTGCACCCAATAATCACTGCCATCTTTGGCTAAAGTTTTAACTTCTCCTTGCCAAATTTCACCTTTTGTCAAAGTTGACTGCAAATTTCTGATTAATTCTGAAGATTGATATTCCCAGTGGAGGATGCCAAAGTGACTCCCTAATATTTCGATTCGCGAATATTTAGAAATTTCGCAAACTCGATCGCTGACATAATTGATAATTCCTTTGCCGTTTGTCCTCACCGCCAGAGTCGATCTGTCGATCGCTGCTTTGAAATCTAAACATTCTTGAAGTGATGAGTCTATTCCTTTGGTGATATTCATATTTCTAGAGCGATCGGCTCGATCGGGTTTTCTGCAACCTTTTTGATCCTGAATCTGCTTGTTTATATTCATTGCTTGTTTTTTGCCCTGATAGCTAGCACCTAATTTACTCGCACCTACGCATTATCCCTGTTTTTATCCCGCGTTTGCGAGTGCAATGCTTTGTATATCTTCATTTTAATCGGAACTCTGTAGCGGTCCCTAGTCTAAAGTCTGATTAATTATATAACTACTCCATTCATCAGGGCATACTCTGATTTTTCGCTGTGCAAGGCAACTGCCACCACTGGCTTTTGGTTGTTTTTGCCTCAGTCCCATCTAAAAACGGAGTAATTTATTGTTCAGAAATAATTTACGGGCTGGGGGAATCAAGGCCGCATCTGGCGATCGGCAGCAACTTCTGTCAAATTATTTTATTCTACACCTTGACAGTCCTGTACATCTCTTGTATTATAATCTGTAATATATAGTAATTCCAAGGTATCATAGCACTGCCTTAACGCACTCAACTAACAGATTAAGGGGAATCATCGCAAGGTAGAAGACAAAATTTACTATCATGTATCCTTTGATTTAAATTTAAATAAAAGCGTAAAATTATGAACAATTTGCATTTAGGAAAAATTAGCAAATATCTCAGTATCGCGGTTTTCAATGAAGTAAAAATCCCAATATGTAGGTTGGGTTGAGGGTACGAAACCCAACTCTTTGTTAAAAATCCAGTGTTGGGTTTCACTATCGCTCAACCCAACCTACTTCTCAAATAAGCGATCAGTTATGAATTATGTGTCATTATAGCGGTTTTCAATGAAGTAAAATTCCCAATATGTAGGTTGGGTTGAGGGTACGAAACCCAACTCTTTGTTAAAAATCCAGTGTTGGGTTTCACTATCGCTCAACCCAACCTACTTCTCAAATAAGCGATCAGTTATGAATTATGTGTCATTATAGCGGTTTTCAATGAAGTAAAATTCCCAATATGTAGGTTGGGTTGAGGGTACGAAACCCAACTCTTTGTTAAAAATCCAGTGTTGGGTTTCACTATCGCTCAACCCAACCTACTTCTCAAATAAGCGATCAATTATTAATTATGTGTCATTATAGCGGTTTTCAATGAAGTAAAATTTCAAATATGTAGGTTGGGTTGAGGGTACGAAACCCAACTCTTTATTGAAAATCCAGTGTTGGGTTTCACTATCGCTCAACCCAACCTACTTCTCAAAACAAGTTATTGGTTGTGAAGTTATTTGTTGCTTGAACAATTCACAAATCAATCGTCAACCAATAACCAATAACCAGTAACCAATAACCAATAACAAATAACAAAAGATATGAACGATCGGGAAAAAAACTTCACTCAAAATAATCGTCAAAACCGAGGGCTACTCGGAGCGGGCTGGCGACCTCTCTATCGGCAGTTAGATTTAGAATATCTGCTACACTTAGCGTCTAATGATCCTGTGGAACTAGCTCAAAAAACCTTGGATGCAGCTAGCGATCTTGCCGATGCGATGGGACGACATCAATATAGTTGGTGGGCAAATATCTTAAATGTATTTTCGGAAAATACTCGATACGAAATCGACGAGTTTTGGGACTATATTACTCCGCAACAAGTTTACCCAGATTATCGCTATAAAGACACTTTAACTACCGAAACACCAGTAGTTCAATTAGTCAGTCGTGCCGGAATTCCCATCGACTATGTTCTCAACAAACTTCAAGAGATTACTATTTTTAAAATTCTGGATTTGCTGGGCAAGCCGGATGCGATTACCCAGTTATTTATGGAGAGAAATTTTGATTATCCCCCGGAGAGATTTATTAGCTGGGAACGCTTGGAAGTTTTGGGTACTGTCTATGCTTATTGGGCTGAGGAATGCTGCTGGTTACAGATTGACAGCTACGACAGGGGCAGGCGGCGCTACACTCTAATTTGCAAAAACATTGCTCCGATGGTCAGCAAAGCAACTTACAATTTAGCAGTGATTCTCAGCGGCTACAAAAGCCGTGTCGGACAGGTTAATAGTCAGTACCCAATTCGGACATTTCCTGCGGATGTTCAAAGTTTTACAGATACTGTTCAACAGGCAATTCTTGACCAAAATCAGTTGGCTGTTCTGGTCAGCGGGGTACCGGGGACTGGCAAAACTGCGTGGACTCAAGCGGTTGCTAAGGAAATTTTAGTACCCCTTGGTTATGTCATTTTTATTTTAGACCACGATGCTGTGGAAAATTTTGTGCCTCCAAGTTATTTAGAGCGAATTTGCATTATTATCAATGAAGCTGACAATTTGGCGCAAGATCGATCGACTATTTCTGCCCAGCGCAGTAACAAAACTGAACATATTCTGAGTTTGCTGGATGGAACCTTGTATCAAAGTGTCATTGATGCAGACGGCATTCAATTTCAGCAAAAACTCGTGGTCTTGATGACGTGCAACACGACTGAAAGACTAGATTCGGCAATGTTACGGAAAGGGAGAGTGGATTTTATCAGTGAATTTACGCACAAATTTGTCTGACCAATAATTTATTCATGGTACAAGCCCCCAAGCCCCCGAATTGATCCGTGGGGTCAATCCAAAATCTCAAATCTAAAATCTCAAATCGCATGACCTAGATTTCAGAGTCTTATGAAATATATGGGTAAGTTCAGCAGGCAAGCTTTAAGTATCGTGGTTTAAGGAAAAATTTTGTTAACGCCTATGGACACACCGGATCAAAAAATGATATCAATGATGGGTGGCATCTTCTATGGGCGTTGACCAATCCAGTCGATCGGGGAAAAAGCATTTTTGGTCTCGACAGAACTTTTCAGTCCTGGACGCACTCCTGACAAAATAAACCTGGGTTTTTTACCATAATTAAAGGTCTTATACCAATTTTTTATGAAGCTGCATAGAATTCGATCCCCCCTAACCCCCCTTAAGAAGGGGGGGACAAGAGTCCAATCAAAGTCCCCCTTCTTAAGGGGGATTTAGGGGGATCGGAATATGTGCAACTTCACATTAAATTGGTATTAACGCAGTATTTTTCTCAAAAATCAGGTTTTTGCGTTGAATTTTTTAAACTAGACAGAGATAGAGGACTACCCAAACCGTGCAAACTATGCCAGTTAAGCAAAAAAGTCAGGTACTGGAAAGGGATGCTGATGGAAGAACCTTCGTTACCCACCAACTGACAGAGGCAACCGTGTCTGAGAGTAAAGAGCAATTTCGGCGGTTGGTGGAGCACTCCCCTGACACCGTGGCAATGGTAGACTGTGAAATGCGCTATCTGTCTGTTTCTAGTCGCTGGCAAACAGCTTGTGGCTTAAGCGGTGGTGATGCCATCGGCAGGTCTCATTGGGAACTATTTCCTAATCTCCCGGAATATTGGCACCAAAGTGTTCGCGCTATTTTGGCGGGTGTTTTAGAATCTAGTGAGTTTGTTGTGCGATCGACTTTGGGAACACAACAAACCGAATTTAGCAGTCCCGAAGGCATAAAATGGGCATTTGAGCCTTGGAAAAATGGGGATGGTGCGATCGGAGGTTTGATCGTAACTTCATCGATGGCTGGTAAAATCTCTTCAGCAAATTGCGATCGCCAATTGCCGCCTGAACCCCAAACTCATCAGTTAGAAACAGCAGCGCAAATAACTAAAATTGCCCTCCATACCTGCGCCGATCTAGTCTTTTTGACTACCTCAGAAGGTCAAATATGCTACGCCAACGAAGCTACTTGTCGCAATCTCGGCTACTCTCAGTCAGAACTGCAACAACTAAAAATTAGCGACATCAATCCGCAGTTATCCTTGCTGGATTGGCAGACTCATTCTAGTCAAGTTAAGGAACAAAATAGTCTCACTTTTGAAGCTATTTATCAGACCAAAGAAGGCAGAAGTTTACCAGTAGAAGTAACAGCCAATTATTTTGAATGCGACGGTGAAGAATACCGCTGCGCGATCGCTCGCGATCTCTCCGATCGCAAAGTAGCAGAATCAGCACTTTTAGAAGCTAAAGAGCAACTTCAAGCCGTCTTGGATGCCGTGCCCGGATTAGTTTCTTGGGTAAGTTCAGATTTACGGTACTTGGGAGTAAACTGTCATTTAGCTGCTGCTTACCAAATGCCTGCTGACATATTTCTTGGTCAAAAAGTAGGTTTTTTAGAAACAAGTTCTAAGTTTAATGATTTAGTATACAAGTTTTTTGCCAACCCTGAAAAAACGATATCTGAAGAGGTAACAGCTAGCGTCAAAGGAGAAAACAAAACTTATTTAATTGTTGCTCAAAAATACCAAAAAGATAGCAAGGCTGTGTTTGTAGGATTAGACATTACAGACAGGGAACAAGCTCTCTTGGCTTTGCAGGAATCTGAGGAACGCCTGCGACAGCAAGCGGCAAAACAGGAGCAAATGCTGTGGGTGTTGCAGCGCACTCAAACTCAATTGATTCAGACAGAAAAGATGTCGTCTTTGGGGCAGTTGGTGGCAGGAGTCGCTCACGAAATAAACAATCCAGTTAGTTTTATTTCCGGGAATGTCAGCCACGCCAGAGGCTATATTCAAGAACTGTTGCGAGTGGTGGAACTTTACCAAAAAAATTATCCCAATGCAGTGCCGGAAATTCAAGATTGTATAGAAGAGTTAGACTTAGATTTTGTCAAAAAAGATTTGGTGAAACTGCTAAATTCAATGCAACTCGGTTCGGAAAGAATTCGGGATGTCGTGCGATCGCTTCGCCTTTTTTCCCGTACCGACGAATCTGAAATGAAGTCCGTAGACATCCACGAGGGGCTGGATAGCGCCTTGCTCATTTTGCAAAATCGCCTGCAAGCTAAAGGCGGACGAACCGGGATTTCTTTAGTTAAAGAGTATGGTAATTTGCCGCGAGTTCATTGCTACCCCGGACAGCTAAATCAAGTGTTCATGCACCTGTTAACAAATGCGATCGATGCCTTGGAAACAGGGGTGAAAGATTCCAAAAAATCTGGTATTATTGAAACTAATCCTCATTTATCCCTTCGCGGATTGTCTGGTTCAATGTCAAATCCCGAAATTCGGATTCGGACGACAATGATCAGTCCAAGTGAAGTGGCGATCGCCATTAGCGACAACGGGCCGGGCATGACTGAAGAAGTCCTCGGCTGCATCTTTGACCCTTTATTTACCACTAAACCTCCTGGTACGAGTACGGGTTTGGGTTTGTCAATATCCCGACATCTGGTAGTAGAAAAACATGGCGGTAAATTGGAATATATTTCTGAGCCTGGACGGGGAACTGAGGTGGTTGTTAAAATTGCGATCGGCAAGGGTTAATTAGCTGTTTACAAAGGGGAAATGATATGGTAATTGAGTGGCTAAAATTCAAAGTGCCTCACGAAAAGTGGGAAGCATTTATTCAGCGAGATGAGGAAGTTTGGACTACTGGCTTGAGAAGTTTTCCGGGTTTTTTGGGCAAGGAAACTTGGGTAGATCCGGTGGAGAATGAGGTGGTGATGTTGATTCGCTGGCAAACTAGAGAGCTTTGGAAGTCTGTGCCTCAAAGCGTAATCGATGAGTTGGATGCCAAAATGGGCGATTTGCAAATGCCGATCGCGGAAAGTCGCGAATATCAAGTCCGCAAGTTTTTACCAAATAATTGGGTTGAAAGCCCCGTCCTTATAGGACGGCTTTAATTTTTA
>NZ_NXIB02000008.1 GCF_002412335.2 Tychonema bourrellyi FEM_GT703 | reverse complement strand
CCCCTTATTAAGGGGAGGGAGTAAGAAATTCACAAATGATTTAGGATTGCTATATATGGAAAGGGCGATCGGTCTTTTTGGCATGGACAGGGGCGATCGTGCTGTAGGATGAAACAACTGCAAACTCTCCCACTGCTATGCCTGAATCCATCCAGCAAGAAGCCCAAGCCATACTAAATATTCTTGCATCCACTCCCTTTCAGGATTGTATTGCCCTTTCCAAAGAATTTCGCGAACTACCGATGAGGGCTGGTATCTACGCTGTCAAACATCGCAGCCTTGGAATCCTCTACATTGGCAAAACTAGAACACTGCGCGATCGCTTTCGTGGTGGTCACAAAGCTTTACTTTGGGCATTCATTGAAGAATTGAAAGCCACAGACATCCGCATCGCCTTTTACCAGCTAGATTTTACTCAATGGATTCAGCTATCATCAGAGTTAGAAAGCCTCATCATTCAAGCGGTTAACCCACCTTATAACGTGAAAATTCCAGCGAGGGACTAATTCTATGCAAACTCAGCCTATTATCACCGAACATCTGTCACCGGAATTAGCACAAATCTTCCTAGAAGGATTACCCAAAACTATTCGTGAAGCACTGTCCATGCGGGCTAAAACCATGAACTATCCAGTTTGGGCAGTAATTGAAATGGCGATCGCCGGTTATCTCGATGAAGAGGCTTTATCCTTTGTCGATTGCAAGCCTAAGATTGACTAATGATTATGATTATGCAAGGCGATCGCCCTTTTGGAATAAGTCAAAAAGTGCGATCGCCTTTTTGGGGCTGTGAGTGCGATCGTGCTGTAGGATGAAAAAACTGCCAAAATGATATAATCCTACAATTCCCAAAATCTATATTTTAAAAATCAGCCATTGACACAATCCGATCGACCCACCGACGCAAAAACACCCTGCATCATTAACGATCGCAAACTCGATTACTTATTCAATGTCAACATAAAGCCAGACGCTCATAACTCAAAAAGAGCGGTACAAAATAGACAACAACTAAATCGCTTGGGATTTGATGACGATTCAGAATCTCGTCAATTTATTCAAACTCATCTAGAACAAGCAGTCCAAGAAGAAAGTAATATTGTTGAGCGATTTATTAATACTTATACCAACCACACCACAGGAGAAGAGGCTACAATAGATACAGAGCTTAGAGATTCGCTGTTGCCAGGGAGAACCGGAAAATTCGCCCAAGTCCAAAGTTCATGGGAAGTCTTGCCCGATGGAACTCGCCGCTTTCTCAGTGCTATAATCTATGGAAAATAACTCAATATCTTAGGTAAGAAAATGGCAAAAATCAATTTACATGATGGATTTGATGAACTAGCTTTTCTAGAATTATTTTGTGAAGAACCAAAAGATTCCCAACCCTCCGATGGCTATTGGTGTTATGAAGTGACAGATTCATTAGGTGTCACCCTCAAATTTGGAATGAATATCATTCAACAATCAGTTCAAATTGAATTAAAGATAGCCGATGCCACTGTAGGTATTATGTGTTTTGAACTCGTGAACTTTATTGAAATTAATGATTATATTAACGGTAAATTAGAATTTTTAGTTGCTCCCAAAAATGAAGAATTCAAAACTTTAGTTCAAGTTGAACTGCGACCGAGAATTAAAGTTGATTGTTCAACTCTGAGCCTTTGCCCGATGGCTGCTTAGCCTTGATAAACTACAAGGTCGTGAAGCGGAGCTATCCCGTAGGGAATCGCCCTTTTGGAATTAGTCAAAAAGTGCGTGAAGCGAAGCTATCCCGTAGGGAATCGCCTTTTCTGTTCTCATCAATCATCAAATAAATGCCATTACACAGATAGATTTGCTAAAATGTCAATACAAATATCAGTACCAAAATAAATCCATTGCACAGGAAAGAAGCCCATGCGTAAACAGACCATTCAATATACATCACCCTTAGATGCCTTAGTTGCCGTTGCTAAGCGACTGAGCTTGTATGAGAAGCAGCAAAAAATTGACTCAGAAGAATTTTTCAACCAATACAATCAGGGATTATTATCAGATGACGCCCTATTTGTAGAATGGGCAAATGACTATCGACATTACCTGGTTTTGCATCAGGAACTAGCGCAACGACTGAATTATGCTGCCTAATATTTTATCTGATTACCTCGATCGAGTCGAGCAAGCCATTCAACAATGCAGCAATGTTTATGTCGAACGCTATGAGGAAGAAATTTTAACCTCAAAACGGGCTAATCTACGAATTCGATTACGTTTTAATCAAACATACCTGCTAGAAATCAATGAGGCGATCGTAGTTGCAGATAATCAATTAGAATTTCTCGATTACCGCTACCACTTTCAGAATGAACAAAATCAACTTATTTTTCGCTATGACAGCACACCTCATTTTCCCAATCTACCTAACTTCCCCTATCACAAACACTTACCAGATGACGTAATTGCTTCTGATAAACCTGAAATCACTCAAGTTCTGAGAGAAGCAATTGAGGTACTGAGGTAAGAACAGCGATCGCCCTTTTGGAATTAGTCAAAACGTGCGATCGTCTCCCTCATGTCCCCCCCTTCTTAAGGGGGGCTAGGGGGGATCTGGCCTCAAAAATCACCCTCAATCAAACCCAACAACTCCCCACAAACCCCATCAAAACTCTGCAACACCTCAACATTCGTAAACCTGACAACCTTCAATCCATACCCCTCTAAAATCCCGGTTCTTTCTGCATCATATAGTTTCCCTTGTTCCGTAAAATGACTCTCGCCATCAATCTCAATTACTAACAGCAAAGCCGCACAATAAAAGTCTACAATAAAATTGTCGATGGGTCGCTGTCTCAGAACTCGCAAAGGGAAATTTCTCAGAAAATCCTGCCACAGTTTTTTTTCCGCAGGAGTTGGATTTTTCCGCAGTTGTTTGGCGATGGGGATGAGTTTTGGGTTGTATGGTAGGTGGAAGTTTGAGTCGTTTAGTTGTGGCATGATTCTGGTAAGATCCCCCCTAACCCCCCTTAAGAAGGGGGGGACTGGATGTGCATTGAAATTGTGGGTTGGGTTGTTTAGTCTCGGATTGATCCCCCCTAGCCCCCCTTAAGAAGGGGGGGACTGGATGTGCATTGAAATTGTCTGTGATGGGGCGATATTTTTAGGGAATAGTTTCAGGATTAGTTTATCTCAAATGATGTTTACTTGACAACTAGGAATCTGGCCCCTTTGGAATTAGTCAAAACGTGCGATCGCCTTTTTGATATAATAGAATTATTAACTAACACGAATCACCTAAATACAACCCCTAGAAAAATATGAATAAACAAATCCAAACAATCATCACAAAAACTCAACAAGGTCTAAAAACACTTTACGGCGAACAATTAGACAAAATTGTTCTCTTTGGCTCCCAAGCTAGAGGTGATGCTACACCAGAATCCGATATCGACATCTTAATTGTTCTCAATAATTCCTTTAACTACTCTCAAGAAAGCGATAAAATTAGTATTCTCATTGCCGATTTGTGTTTAGAATATAATGTGCTGATTAGCTGTGCATTTACCACTGACGAGCAATTTTATCACCACAATAATGCTTTCTTTCGCAACATTCGACGAGAAGGGTTAGCGATATGACTCCAGAACAACAAAGACTACTGGATAAAGCGAATAGAAGTTTGCAAGCAGCGAGAGAATTGAATAACACAGGTTTTCCTGAATTTGCCACTTCCCGTGCTTACTATTCGATGTTTTATATCGCCACAGCATTTTTAGAAGCTGAAGGACTATCCTATTCGCGACACTCAGCCGTTATCGCTGCTTTTGGGGAACGCTTCGCTCGCACTAATCGAGTTCCGGTGGAACTGCACCGCTACCTAATTGATGCTGAAAGAGCTCGTCTGAGAGCTGATTATAATGTCGATCCAAATATAACAGAAACCGATGCCGAACAACTGATATCGCGGACAGAATACTTTCTCAATTTTGCGATCGCTAATATTGATTCGCTTCCTCCACCATCTCCTTAATCTAGGGAATAGTTTCAGAATTATACTTACCAGCTTTGCCGATCGCCCTTTTGGAATAAGTCAAAACGCGCGATCGCTCAGAATCGTCAAGTATGATTTCTCAGCGAGCAACCTGATGAATAGATTCAATGTGCCGCTCAATTTCCTCATCCGTGCAACTGACTCCATTCTTCGACAGTTCATATTCACTGATATCTATCTCGTCATTCCAAACCAGTGCATAACCACCAGGTTCAATTGTAAAATTCCTAAAAAACCCAGGATTACTTAAGGTTGCAAACATCGGATTTTTTAACAACTTAGAGATGTCGTATTTTTTAAATTCTAGATTGGTAAACTTTACCATCAAGGTGCGATCGTCCATAGCTTTAGCAGAAACAATGCGCTCAGGTTTCATAAAAAAATCCCAGTTATTTTAATGGTGGAAGTTTACTAAATTCTTGGCTATTCCACATATCCAGCAGTTCTTTCTGGTACAACGTAGCCCATTCTATTACCATTTTTTCAGCCCGATTCGGTAAATCTCCTTCAATAATTTCTAAAGATTCAATGCCAATTAAAGCATTGTACTCACCGTAAACTGCGTGAAAATGAGGAGGTGGATGATCCCCAAAGAAAATTTTGATGATTATTCCGTAAAATCGTGCAACTTCTGGCATAAAGCTTATCTAAACAACGTGAAGTGGGCATCCGCCCCGCACCCAAAGACAATTTAGATGCGGGATAGCTTACTTAAAAAAAACGAGCAATTTAATCAGCTAAATCGGGGAAAACCTCGCGCACAGCAGGATGCACCAATCGGTGCTTCTGCACATTCAATCCCTTCGCCAAACTAGGATTAGTTTCCAAAGCTTTAATCCCGCTATTTGCCAATTGCAAAACATAAGGCAAAGTGCTATTATTCAAAGCTTGAGTCGCAGTCCAAGGAACAGCACCGGGCATATTTGGTACGCCATAATGCACGACTCCTTCCTCAACATAGGTAGGATTTGTGTGAGAAGTTACCCGCAAAGTTTCCACGCAACCGCCTTGGTCAACTGCTACGTCAACTATCACAGAACCGGGGTGCATTTTGGCAACAAATTCGCGAGAAACTAGAATTGGAGCTTTTTTGCCCAAGACCAAAACTGCACCGATTAACAAATCAGCATCGGGGATAACTGCTTCAATTTGCAAAGGACTGCTGTAGAGGTATTCTACTCTGGAACCGAACAGAGTTTCCAAATAGGCGAGCCGATCGACATTTACATCTAAAATCTGCACTCTAGCGCCCATTCCTACGGCAATACGCGCTGCTTCCGTGCCAACGATTCCGCCGCCCAAAATCACAACTTTGCCCGGTCTTACCCCTGGTACACCGCCCAAAAGTACGCCTCGGCCACCTTGCTGGCGTTCCAAAAACCGAGCTCCGAACTGCACGGCCAAACGCCCCGCAATAATACTCATGGGCGTTAGCAGTGGCAATTTCCTGTCTGGGAGTTCGACGGTTTCGTAGGCGATGGCTTGGACTCCGCTATCGATTAAGTGCTCAGTTAGTGTGCGATCGGCCGCTAAGTGCAAATATGTAAATAGCAACTGCTCTTTTTGAATCAGCGGGTACTCAGCAGGTAAGGGTTCCTTAACTTTAACAATTAGTTCCCGATTCCAGACATCAGCAGGCTTTGAGACAATCTTAGCCCCTGCTTGAATGTAGTCTTCGTCGGCGAAACCAGCCCCAGCGCCGGCATTAGTTTCGACAAAAACTGTGTGGCCTCTGTCTGAACAAGCCCGGACACTTGTGGGGCTTAGTCCAACTCGAAACTCTAAATCTTTGATTTCTTTGGGGACGCCGATTTCCATCTATAACCTCAAATTGCAGCGATAGCTCGATCGAATGTAACTCACATCTTGCACCATTCTCAGGAACAGGCAAGATGCCTGTTCCACAAAGAGTGAATTTTCTTGTGGAACAGGCATCTTGCCTGTTCATAAAAAGCTAATTGAGAATGGTGCAACATCTCAGATCTAACCCACTATCAGTCACTTATAATTTAACAGCAGCGACTCAGGTCTCCCAAAAAAATGTCACGCACACCTACCTTAACATTCGATCGCGGAACTCTTCTGCTACATCCGCCACCAAAAGGCAGAGACTGGGTGGACTTTGCTACATGGGACGATCGCGTCGAGAAATTTCGCATTCGAGCAATTCACTACCGCCCGTTGGTAGAATGTCTTCAGGCAGGTTGTATCCACTTCACCGACGAAGCTAGAGCCTACGAACTACTCGAACTCGTACCCAGTGTGGAAATGCAGCCTTATCCACATCAAGAACAAGCCCTGGCTGCTTGGCGACAAGCCGGTAGTCAAGGAGTTGTTGTGCTTCCCACCGCTTCCGGCAAAACTTACTTGGCACAATTAGCCATGCAAGTCACTAACCGCAGTACATTAATTGTAGTACCAACTCTCGATTTAATGCACCAGTGGTATGCTAATTTAACAGCAGCTTTTCCCAAAATTGAAATCGGATTGTTGGGTGGAGGTTCGCGGGACAAAACGCCAATTTTAGTGGCAACTTATGATAGCGCAAGTATTCATGCAGAAACCTTGGGCAACAAATACGGCTTGCTAGTTTTTGACGAATGTCATCACCTACCCACAGACTTTTTTCGAGTAATTTCCGAATATGCGATCGCGCCTTTTCGACTGGGATTGACAGCAACACCCGATCGCACCGACGGCCGCCACAGTGATTTACACTTCCTGATCGGCCCGACAGTGTTCAGCAGAAGGCCCGAAGACTTAGCGGGCGATGCTTTAGCCGAACACAAGATAGTCCAAATCATGGTAAAACTGTCAAAAGAAGAAGGCGATCGCTACGGCGAACTTATGGCAATTCGCAACGACTTCTTAAAACACTCTAACATCAAAATATCCACCATCGAAGGATGGAAAAAGTTTATCATGGCAAGCGCGCGATCGCCCTTGGGACGCGGGGCCATGCTAGCCCACAACCAAGCCAAAGCAATCGCCCTTTGTACCGAAGGCAAACTGCGAATCCTCGCCGAAATACTAGAAAAACATTACCCCCAACGCACCCTAATTTTCACCGCCGACAACGCCACAGTTTACCGAATATCCCAAGAATTTCTGATTCCCACAATTACCCACCAAACCCCAGTCAAAGAACGCCACGAAATCCTGCAAAAATTTCGCAGCGGCGAATACAAAACCCTCGTCGCCTCCCATGTTCTCAACGAAGGAGTGGACGTTCCCGATGCGAGAATTGCGATCATATTATCAGGCACCGGTAGCGAACGCGAATACATCCAAAGATTAGGTAGAGTTTTGCGAAAAAGCAGCGATGTGAATAAACTAGCAATTCTCTATGAAGTCGTCACCGAAAACACCAGTGAAGAAAGAACATCCCAGCGCCGCCGAGGAGGAATGCAAGTTGAGAAACCCCAACTAAAAAGCATAATAGAACCACCTGAACCAGAACATCAGCAACTAGAAATATTCAAACCAACACCTATTTATGGAGTGAATCGAGAGACTACCCAGCGCGCGGCCGAGTCGCCTCAAAAATGGGGAGAAAATAATGATGGAGAAAATAAAGATTAAAACTATAATCTTAGGGCGATCGAGCTGCAAGATCACAAAAAATTTAGCAAGTTAAGCAAGTTAAGCAAGTTACGAAAAGAAAACTTTAAAATCTAAAATCGATTGACCGAATTCGGCTGTCAATTCATCGATAGCCAATAATCTCCAGCAGCCGCGAGGATTCGCTGCTAACTTCCGATCCTGCCTCTAAAAGTATAGAATCAATTACTTCTCGATCGCATAAATCAACATAATCATCATTGAGTTGACAAAGTTCAATCGCCGCCAGCACACCAGCCAGTCGCTCCTCATCAGAAGCACCTACAACCATTCTATTAATGGAAGTCAGCAAAACGCGCTCCGGCGGTGAAATAGTTTCTACAAGTTCAACCGCTGTCTGCCGCACGATCGAATGCCTGTCTCCCAGACACAAAAACATCCACTCTAATAATACTTCGTCACCATACCAAAATTTCTGATGTCGTAGCTTGCCTAATACTTCCAGAGCGATCGCCCTTACATCCCATTCCTTGTCAGCAAGCAAGCAACCCAGTAAAGGAGCAACAACAGGATTATCTAATTCTCCCAATTTTACAGTAGCATTGTATCTAACATCATTGCGCTCTGAAAGTGTATCAGCAGCAGCCTTTGCTACTTCCGAAGGCCATTTCATAACATCTGGGATAGAGTCTCCCAAGATTAAATCATCACCCCAAAAACTATTGGAAAAATTTGGCTGATGTTCTTCTGATAGGAAGTTTATGTGAGAAGATTCTACTGATAGATCTGTGCCGATCGCATTGCTAAAATCCGTTGGGCGATCGGCTTCATCAGAAAAACAGCCAATAAATTTTGTTTCATACAAAGTCGCTCTTTGAAATGATGTTCCATTCAAGCGACAACCGAAAAACTCACATCCCGATAAATCTAGTTTATCAAAGATACAACCTCTTAAATCGCAGCAGATTAGAGAGTCATTCGGTGCGATCGTAAATAGATGCTGCTTGCTTTGCCAATCCATTCCTATATAACGACTACGCTTGCTGTCTAACTTAAGCATTACTTTATTTCCCCAATTGTTCTTTCCAAGGTTTTGCCCATCTGGGAATCTCCGGTTCATCACCGTTGTGGTAGTCTTCAGCCCATTTTAGCGCCTCTTCCATCTTGACAATTTCCTGCTCAATCTTTGGCTTTGCTTCAGAGGGCAACTTGGCTAAATGCCTCCGAAGTCCTTTAATATACTGCTGGCACTTTCCAGCATGGAGAGTGCTATCTTTTAGCGACTGCGGTGGATTCCCCGCGCCTCCTTCAAATTGTTCCTTCATTACCATGAAAGCACAACTTCCATCACCGTACTCTGCTCCCTCCCTATAAAGGTCATTCATCACTTCCTGAGCTTTATCTACTGCTAGAGCTTCTCCACGCGGTAGCCAAGTCTCTCGATTTTGAATTAATTGAGCCTTTGAGGTTGTAGGGAGATTTCTGAGTTTTCTCAGTGGATTTGATTGCTCGTTATCGCCCTTTGGATTCATTTTAACTAAATTCTCAATGCCCGATCGCCCTTTAACAAAAATCCCCCGCTACAGCATTACCATAGCAAGGGATTTTTGTCAACCTACAAAATCAACTTTCTTGTAGTTTGTGATTAACTTCTGTCAATAGCAGTAGCAGGCTCAAAACTCGGAACCACAATCTCACCATTCTGCTTAGTCAACTGGTTGTACAGCTTTTCAGTATTCGGGAAATTAGCAGCCGGTAGAGTCGGGAAGCGACGATAAGGAACAGTATCCTCACCAAAAGCCTCAGCATATTCAACCGTGAGCAACATCGCGTTGATAAAGCCCTTAATCCCTTTACTTGCCAAGATTTGGTTATAAGTCCGAATCTCCGCTTGATTGAGAGGAGCACGGCCCAAGAAGTGCTTCGTCCCTAACTCAATCACCTTAGTATTTGGATAAGGTGCATAGAACTGTTTCACGTACAGCGACGAACAACCTAAACATTCAATGAACTCCTTAAGATTGATTTCATTGTTGCCAAGTTTGCTTTCCAGCGCCGTGAATTCATTCTTCACAACATAAGGATTCAAATCGCGTTCAAAAACTTGACGGTAAGCAGCTTGAATTAAAGTTTTCAAAGCTACCTTATCCGAAGTAGTCGTCAGCTTGAACACCTTAGTTTGTTCGCGGCGCTTGCTCACACCTTGAGCAATCCGACTTTGCAACTGAAGATCTCCAGCATCACTCGCAGTGCCCAGTTCGATAAACCGAGGAGTTTCAGGAGTCGGCTCAACATTGGCCTTCTTCTCACCAAAGGAACCCGATCGCATCGTCCGCATCGACAAACCAGCCGGAGTCAGATAGCGCTCATAGGGCACAGTATCTTCCCCAAAAGCTTCGTTGTACTCCAGACTGTCCATCATTTCATCAACAAGTGCATAGAAACCCTTCTTAGCGCAAATGTCAAAGTAAGCATTCATTTCCTGACGGCCATAGGTAGGGCGGCCCAGGAGTCGGCGGTGAATATACTCGATCGCCTTACAAACGTAAAACTTGCTCCAGTACATATTGCGGAACACATCGGATTTTGCCAACATCCGAATAAACTCACGCATCGGAATATCGCCGTTTTCCAGCTTAATTTCCGCCACCTTTTGGCGTTGGCCATCGAACACATCGCGACCAAACACTTGCAGATAAGCAGCCCGAATCACCGCTTGAGTCGAACTTTCGGTAAATTTGACACTGGAAGCATTGCTGTAGCTGCTAGAAACGCCGCGAGCGGTTTTCTTGGAAGCCACATAGCTGCTGGGTAACTGAGCTAATTTAAAGACCTTGGGGCCAAGAGAACCAGGAGCATTACCACGAGCCGCCGGATTGCTCAATTGATTATCAATCCCCGCACCTTGACGAATCAAGATCCGGCGAGTGTCTTTACCAAAAGGAGCTGGACGGTTCTTGGGGTTGCGAGTTTCTTTCGGGAAAATCGCCCCAAACTGAATTTCCAGCGGATCATTACCAATACCGTAAACGTGCTGGTCTGGCAGAGGCTGAGTGTAGCCAGCAAACAAAGTGATGAACTGAGGCACCTTGCGGAAAGGAGCGCTGAAATTGAACAAATCAATTTGTGGGCCCCAGTTGCGACATTCCTGAGCTTCTTGGCCCAAACCACGCAGGTAAGGCACCGTTTCTTCACCGAAGTAGTCGGAATATTCCTGAGAATAGACCATCGCGTCTACGAGAGCAGCTAGGCCGCCTTTAGTGACGATCGCAAAATACTTGCTAAATTCCTCCCGCGAGCTCAAACCGCGGCCAAGGAAGTGACGAGCAGCCAATTCTACAGCACGGCTGTTGACAAACGGCTCAAAAAATTGCTGACGATACAGAGGAGATTTACCAAGGCGACGAATAAACTCTTTCATCGAGATTTCGCCATTTTTGACCTTGGATTCCAAGTCAGAAATGCTTTGGCTGTAAGCGCGAGTGATATCACGCTCAAAAACTTGGCGGTAAGCTGCTTTGATTACTTCAATCTTTTCTGCCGACGACAGACCGGTCTTCATGACGAATTTCGCCCGATTTTCCGCTGCGTTGAAGTAGATTTGAGGCAGTTGCAGCCCTTGCTGGTCATTACTTTCGCGCTGACGCACCTTGGGTGAAGGTGTAGGAGCTTTGAATTCGGTAATAGCGACGTCAAAATATTGTCCAACGATCGCAGTAGCTTCGCTATCCTTTTTGAAATAACCCAAAGATGCCGCCTTCATTTCCTGCATTGCCACAATTGTCGCCGCCGACGAGCAAGCATTTTCAATGATTTCCCGCAATCCGCGCACGTTCACCGAAATGATATTCGGGTCGCCAGCGATGATCGCATAGGTGATATAACGCAAAAACCAGCTCAAGTCGCGCAGGGATTTGGTCATGTTCCCAGGGCCGTAGCGCGAGACATTGATCGGCTGAAATCCTGCTGGGAGTGGGCCGCTGTAGCCACCGTTGCCAGAAAATAGATTTCCTAGCCCCAAGAATCCACCACCACCGCTGCTCTTACCAGCGCGGCCTTCAACGTAGGTCACAGTTCCCAGTTTCATGCCTTCAGAGACACTTGCCGAACCGCCACGAGTCGCCCCAGCCATAGCCATCACAGGTTCTGCTGGTCTTTCCAGGAATGCCAGTGGGGAACCGCCGGTAAAAATCCGGTTGGCTGCGCGGGATACAATCAGTTCCGAGTTTTGGGTCAGCGTCGCAGAGATATCGATCCGCAGAGCCCCTGAGCTGAAATAAGTCGCCAGTTCGCTGAGTTCGCCCCGCTGTAGGAAGCGGTCTTGCTGTTCTGCTTGCGAAATTGTTGCTACCGGTACAGTTTGATATAGTTGCGGACGTGCAACTGAACTTCCGCCACTTGCTTTTACAGTCATTGGATTTTCCTTGCTCCCTATCTGAAATCTTTACAGCGTTTGCTCAGACTAATTTTGCCTTTCCCTAGCTGGAGGTTCCGGCCTACTTACTTTCTCAGATTAAAATGTTTTGGGGTTCATAACCCGAATTTGTTAAAAAGCCTGTCGAAACTTATTGTATAGATTTAATAGGGCCTATATGAGAAAAAATGATAAGTTTTGTTACAAGAAGTTCGGCAACGGATTTTGTAACGGATGTAGCGGATGTAACGGATGTAACTGAGATCTTGCACCATTCTCAATAAGCTTTTTCTGAACAGGCAAGATGCCTGTTCCACAAGAAAACTCACTCTTTGTGGAACAGGCAGGACAGCCTGTTGCTGACAATGGTGCAAGATCTCAGATGTAACGGTTTAATTCTACTGAGCCGATAATTGTAGGTGTCGCTAATTGACTATACTTTACTTTGAATAAAAAAATTCTCTAACCGATGGAAACTTCGCCTGATATAAGTGCTGCCGTGCGTCGGCTTTACGATACATTCCCTTTTCCGCCTGATCCGTTGTCGGATGAACCACCACCGGGATACAACTGGCGCTGGAGTTGGCCGGATGCTTACAGTTTCTGCACGGGCCAAAAGCCGCCAAAATTGGATATTCGGATTTTAGATGCTGGCTGTGGCACGGGTTCGAGTACGGATTATCTGATTCACCTGAATCCTGAAGCTTCGGTGACGGCGATCGACCTTAGTTCCGGTGCTTTGAAGGTAGCACAAGAACGCTGTCGGCGATCTGGTGCGCGAGAAGCAGATTTTCGTCACCTCAGCTTGTACGATGCCGATCAGTTGGAAGGCGAGTTCGATCTGATCAACTGCGTCGGCGTGCTCCACCATTTGCCCGATCCGATTCGTGGCATTCAAGCCTTGGCGGCGAAGCTGGCTAGCGGTGGGTTGATGCACATTTTTGTGTATGCTGAATTGGGCCGTTGGGAAATTCAATTGATGCAAAGGGCGATCGCCCTGCTCCAAGGAACTCAAAAAGGCGACTATCCCGATGGTGTCAAAGT
Organism: Tychonema bourrellyi FEM_GT703; assembly: GCF_002412335.2. GTDB lineage: Bacteria > Cyanobacteriota > Cyanobacteriia > Cyanobacteriales > Microcoleaceae > Microcoleus > Microcoleus bourrellyi. Next base: position 35,118 of record NZ_NXIB02000008.1, on the reverse strand, counting down.
CGGCCGTCAAATCTTTGCTTCCTTACCAGAAAACAACCGCCTTGTCAAGTACGAAAAACAGCGTTGGGCGGGAGAAAATCTGCGAGACGAATGTTTTGCTGATATGTACGTTCATCCCCAGGAAATTGACTACAATATCGACACATTGTTTGAGTTGATAGACGCTTCTGGATTGGAATTTATCGGTTTCTCAAATCCGGGATATTGGCAGTTAGAAAGACTTTTGGGCAAAGCACCGGAATTGATCGAAAGAGCTCAAGGTTTGACGGAACGAGAGCTTTATCGATTAATTGAATTGTTGGATACGGAAATAAGTCATTACGAGTTTTTCTTGGGCAAAAAGCCTGTTAATAAGATTGATTGGTCGGATGATCAAGCTCTTTTGGCGGCAATTCCAGAGTTGAGTGGTTGTATGCACGGTTGGCCTAGTCAACAAGTGTTTGATTGCAACTACCAATTGCTCAATTTGTCAAGTGCTGAGTTTGAGTTTCTGCAAGCTTGTGCACCCCCCCCAGCCCCCCCTTGCCAAGGGGGGGAGAAAGAGGTACAGAAGACTGTTGGGGAGATTTTGGTGGATGTTGAGGTGGGATTGGATGAAGTGCGATCGATCTTATCAAAACAGCTAATATTGCTGACACCAAGATAATTCGGCGGTTGAAACCGCTTCTTGTCAAACAAAGTCGGCCTCCGCCGACTAAGAAAAGATAGACTATGTGATTGCGAGTGATATCAATTCCGGTTACACTCCTTATGATATAGAGGAGACGGCAGTGCCGTCTCCCTACCGACAATAATATTGTAGGGACACGGCACTGCCGTCTCCTAATTTTTTGCTCGTTCCCAGGCCGGAGCCTGGGAACGCATTCTATGAGGCTCTGCCTCCTGTTTTTGTCTGCAAGCGAGGCAGAGCCTCTGGATCTCGGTTCCCAGGCTAAGGCCTGGGAACCAGTTAATAAGACCAACAAATATCAGGCACGTTACTTTACTAAATCAGGATAAGAGCATATCCTGATTTAGAGCCTCAAACATCTATAAATCAAGCTAGGCGGGGAAACTCAAATTTCCCCATCTAGACCTTATAACCGTTTTAGCTGACCACTTTTGCATTTGCTGAGAAAAGCTTCATAATGCTTGCTAAGAGCGTTTTGATTTGGTGCTGTTTTTTGATCCTGGGGTAAAGTCAGTTTCCGATCAGCCAAATCTTCGTAACAGGTGCCGACCAGTTCAGGGGCAATAACCACTTCATTTGTATCTGGTCGAATTGATAGTAGATGCAAATCAAAGAGAGTGTGTATGTCGGCTCTGAGCGGTAAACCATTTGTTGGATGATTGGTTTGAGTCCCTTGATATGGAATTATATGTGCTGCTTCGATAGCTGACTCTACATCACAATCAGTTATGGGACATCGGCCACCGTAAGCAATTAACAACTTACGTCGAAATTCAGCCTGTCCCTGTCGCTGCACAATAGAAACAATTATCCGTCGTCTGGCATCTTGAAGGTTTTCAGCGTCAAAATGTCCCTCAGATTCAATTTTTTGGCGCTCAGCATCTAGCTCAGGTAACGCTGGATTGCGGGTGCGGAAGTAAGAGTCAAGAATTGTTTGTAAATCACCATAACCTTCAAAGTCTTGATTGTACCCCAGAACTTGCGGGGGAATCGGGACTGGATTACCTCGCAAATCTAGGCTTTTCAAATTTTTCATTCTGCGAATCACCTCTGGGATTTCAGTAATCTGATTATTACGGAGGAAAAGCAATTCCAGATTGGACAGTTGCCCGATCACCTCTGGGATAGTAGTAATATAATTGTCATCCAGGGAAAGCACTTCCAAACTCGACAGTTGCCCGATCACCTCTGGGATTTCCCTAATCTGGTTGCCAGTAAGGTGAAGCGAATCCAGATTGGACAGTTGCCCGAGCGCTTCTGGGATAGAGGTAATTTTATTGGTATGCAGGGACAGCATTTCCAAACTCGACAGTTGCCCGATCGCTTTTGGGATAGAGGTAATCTGATTGACACTCAGGAAAAGAAATACCAAACTCGACAGTTGTCCGAGTGCTTCTGGGATATAAATAATGCGATTTCCCTCGAGATTGAGATATCTCAGCTTGGACAGTTGTCCGAGTGCTTCTGGGATATAAGTAATGTGATTCCAATGAATGTAAAGCAATTCCAGATTAGACAGTTGCCCCAGCACTTCTGGAATGGAGGTAATCTGATTGTTATAGAGGTTAAGGTGTGTCAGATGCGTACACTTGACAATCTCCAGCGGCAATTCCTTCAGCCCCAGCTCCGACAAATCCAATTTCGTCAATTTTTCCTCGGCAGCCTGCTCGATTCGTCGCACTGCTTCCTCTCGGCTCATGTCCTTTACCTCTAAGTAATATTCATTTTACTATGACCATAGTTTAGTCGGTTGGAAAAAACGGTTTTATCCCCATTTAGGACTTGTAACCGCTACAGCTTTATACTGATGAATCTGTACCAGTTCCAAGTTTTTGTAGAGTATGACGCTTTCCGTAAATAGATAGGTGTTAAATTTGGGGCATCAATTGACAATTGCCCATGTTGGATAACCGTGCTCTGGCTGGGCGGTATTTTCTAGTTTGTTCTTTTTGATATTTGCTAAGCTTTATAAGTTGATTTTTGTAATAATAATATGGCAGCGCCAAAAAGCCCTAGCTCTGGAGCATTCAATAACACTTTTTCAAAAATAAGTGAATGCTACATTTGTAATAAAAATATTGTTCCTAAAGAGATATATAATGAGCATATTATATTAAATTCATTAGGTGGAAGGTTAAAGTCTAAATCTTTAATATGCAGACAATGTGCCAGTAAGTTAGATAAGATTGACGCAGCATTATCACGGTCACTAAACTCGTTTGGTCTTTTATTGAATATTCCGCGAGATAGAGGCACTAACCCTCCCATTCTAGCGACTAGAACTGACACCGGTGAACGTATTTCTCTTGATTCAGGTGGGAAGCCAGTTGTTATTAAACCGATTATTACAGATAAGTTAGCTGATAAGGAGCAACCTTCTCTTTACATTTCTGCTAAAGACAAACCGCAGATGAGAGAAATCCTAACAGGATTGAAGCGCAAATATCCTTTATTAAATGTTGAAGAATTAGTAAACAGTGCAGTTGCTCGACAGGAGGATATTCCTCCTGTAATTATTAATCTATCATTTGGTGAGGAAGAATTCCGCTCTGTTTGTAAAATGGCAATTAATTTTTATATGTATCATGACGGAGAGCGCGATCTAATTTCTCATTTAATTCCCTACATCAAAGATGGATGTGAGAATCAGTATGTTGGCTATTATTATCCTGATGAGTTGATAGCAGCATCTAACTCAAGTGAATCATTTATTCATACTTTATATATCGAAGGAAATCCACAGGAAAAAATTTTATATGGATACATAGAACTTTATAGCGCATTCAGACTAATAATTTTACTTTCTGATTCGTATGAGGGAGATTTTTTTCAAAAAGTTTATAGCTTTAATGTCCTTAGTAGAGAAGAAATGGAAAAAGAAATAAATATCAATGTTTCTAGAAAAGAAATATTGAATTTAGTAAATAATCCTGAACCACCACTTAAAAAAATTGAGAGTGCTATCAAGGTTTTGGTGGATGCTATCAAATTAAACCAGATAAATAAAGCGATAAATAAAGACATAGAAGATTTTTCTCAAAATATTCCAGAGGGGACAATTGTTGATGGAAAAATGTTGCAGGAATTATTTTCAAAGTTGAAGTTGAGTAAGACAATTTTCCCCGCCTAAGCCCTGTAACCCTTGCAACCACATCAAGATAACGGTTTTTTTCCCTGTATAAGTAAATTTTGAAATTCCCATGCGTCCAGGACTAAAGATAATTACCCGCCGATTTGAGACATTGTGCGGCTGTAATTTCCTTGAGTAGTTCCCGAATCCCGCTGCTTGAAATTAATCTCCGGTTTAATCTCTAATATCTGCCGCACTCGATCGCGCAATTCAACCGTAGACACCCCATTCCGTAAAGCAGTTTTCAAATCAATTTGCCCCGTTTCGTTGAGCAGACAAGGCCGCAGCCACCCGTCAGCAGACAAACGCATCCGATTGCAGCGATCGCAAAAACACTCCGACATCTGACTAATAAATCCCAAAGTACCCTTCGCCCCCGGAATTTGAAACACATCCGCCGGCCCATTTCCGCGCACTCCCGACTCGGCTAACCCGTATTTGTCGCTAATTTGTTGTCGCAAATCTGCCGAAGCTACCCAACCCTTATCGCCAAATAAGTCCCCATTCCCGATCGGCATAAACTCAATAAAACGAACGTGCCAATTCCGGTTAATAGTTAATTCTGCCAACTCCAATATTTCGCCATCATTAACACCGGGAATCACCACCACATTCAACTTCAGCGGATCGAATCCAACTTCATAAGCCGCTTGAATACCCTGCCAAACTTGCATCCAGCGCGATCGGCCCCGACTACCAATTATCTTATCAAAAGTCTCCGGTTCCAGCGAATCCAAACTAATATTAATCCGGCGTAAACCAGCATTGTAGAGATTTTCGGCCATTCCCGCCAGCAAAAAGCCATTAGTTGTCATTGACAAATCTCGCGTTTCCGGCAAAGATGCGATCGCCCCAACCAACTCCACCACCCCAGGGCGCAGCAGCGGTTCCCCACCAGTCAAGCGAAACTTAGTAAATCCCACGGGTATGAAAACTTCCCGCAGCAAAGTTAGCAATTCCGACTGAGTTAACAACTGCTGCTGCAATACATAGTCCAAGTCGCTACCTTCTGGCATACAGTAGAGACAGCGGAAGTTGCAGCGGTCTATCAAACTAATCCGAAGGTAGTCTACGGGATTCATGTCAATACTTTGTAATATTATTTAATTATAAATGCGGAGTCGATTTTCTGCAATTAATGTGAACGGGCAGGATGCCCGTTCCACAGTAGATAAGTTTGTTGTTGGTGGAACAGGCATCTTGCCTGTTGCTAATTTGCCACAGTAGATAAGTTTTGTGCTGGTGGAACAGGCATCTTGCCTGTTGCAAACAAATCAATGTATAATATGATATGATTCATAATCAGTATCAATTTAATATTTAAGATTTTTATCTATGTTCTTTAAATTTGAAGCTGACTTTGTAGAAGCCCTTCGCTGCATTCCAATGCAAGTACGCCTCAAATTAGATACTTGCGGCATTAAACTCAAGTTGCAAGATTGGAATCATTTTACTCAAGCAGAACGCCAAACACTTGTAGAGCTTCCTTGCTTGACAAGTCCAGAAATTCTCCACTACCGAGAACAGCTAAACCAAATACTGATTCAACATACTGGCAAATCTGGAACTGATTTAGCGATCGACCCAAATCCGCCGTGGCTAGATGCTGCAACCATACCAGAATCTGTCACCGCCAAAGCCCAAGAGTTTGATGTGACTATTACTTTGGCACAATGGATGGCTTTGGGGGCGATCGAGCGATTTGCTTTAATTAAACTTAGTCGATCGAGCCACGAGAATAAAAACTTTCTCCCCGCTGTTCGAGAGTTTCACCTTGTTGCATGAGAAGCCGGACTTCTTGAAGAAGTCCGGCTTCTAGCAGAGGGCGCATTTTACGTTGAACTGCGTCCACCTACTAATATTTTCAAGCTTGTTTTTGCGCTAAGTTTCGACGACGACGGGCTACAATCAAACCTCCCAAGGAAATTAATCCGCCGACTACAGTTGTCGGTTCCGGTACTGGCTCCGCTATTGATTCGGAATTGTCCCAAGTATCCTGTACCAATTCCAGCGGTTGCGACAAGTCGCCGATAGTCTCTGATTCATCAAGTACCACCTGGGCGAGAGTAGTTGGGCCAAAGTTTGAGCTAGTTCTGGGTAAGCTATTGAGCACTCCTGTTCCAGCCATTCCCCTGATGACGTTCTGAATCCAGTTGCTATGGGATGATACGCGAGTGGTAGCGGAAATATCGCCGTAGTCAGCATCTGTATTGCCATCGAAAGAGTTAATGAAAGAGTTGACCCCGGCCAGGAGTCCACCGATAAACAGTGCTCCGCCACTATCGCCCTTGGCTAGCTGATATTCTAGATTCAGAGGGCGGGTTAGAGGATCTGAAGGATTGACCGATCGAGGATCGTCGAAATCTGACACGAGTATTCCGTTGGAATAACCTAATCGACTTCCTAACCCGATCGTATTCTGACCAGCTCGTTTTGTGCCGAAGCTTGTGGTATTTGCGCCACTTAAACCATTGCCTGTATTCCCGAAACCGACATAGCTGCCAACTTGCAAATCTTCGTTATTACCAGAGTATAGTGTGGCGGGATTAATGTTCGAGATTGAACTGCTGAGCCGGTACAAGCCAATGTCCGCGCCTGCACCCAAATTTCGGTTGCTACTGGCCCATCCTCCGTTCTGAAGTCCCAAATTGATTGAATAGCTGCGGCCGCCAATTGTAAAACCTGCACCAGCGAGACTTTGTTGACCGTTTTCAAAACAGTGGGCTGCCGTTAGCACCCAGTTAGAACTGATCAAGGTTCCCGAACAACCTGTGAACGTGTTGTTAGCAAATCTCATGTCGAGGCGGCCGACGCTAGCAAATTGGTTTTGGTTGGCGAAGTTTGTGTACTGGGCGTCGGATCGATCGTGCCGAATCGTACCCGCGATCGCGCTTCCACAGAGACCCGCTGCTGCCACAAAGGCTGTGACAGTTGATGTAATTAGGTTTTGAGTTTTCACAGTAAGCACCAAGATTGATGTTAAATTTGTTCTCCTATTTGTCTATCTGGTTCACAACTCAATTTTTATGCAAAATTTTTGATTTTGTTACAAAACTTTACATAGATTCGTAAAATATCTACAAACTGTACACCGACTACGTGAGGTAAAAAGGGTGCGCGAAAAGCGATGTCAAGTGTGAGTTTGTGCGATCTCCAAAAAAAATCTGACTCCTTCGACACCAAAACCTAAAAATATTATTAAATTTAATTTTAAGTATTGTTACCGCAGCGTGGTAATATCTTTCTGAGCTTGCAAAGCACACGCCTGCTACCTGCATTAGTTTCTGAGCTTCGTGAACACGCCAAACACACCCACCCAACCCGCACCAGCAACCGAGGATCTTCCTCAGACTGGCACTGTCTCGACAGTCTCGTCAGAGACAGGTAATTCCATGCAAGACTTCTATCGCCTACAACAAGAGTTGTTGGTTTACACCCTTGCGTTTACAGGGATAATTTTTATCTCCGTTTGGATCTTTTACTCGCTCAACATTGCCCTGAATTATTTGCTTGGGGCGATCGCAGGTGTGGTTTACTTAAAGATGTTGGCTAGAGACGTTGAGCGAATCGGTAGCCAAAATCAGAAGATTAGTAAGACAAGGCTCGGTCTGCTTATTGGGTTGATGATAGTAGCAGCTCGGTTAGACCAGTTACAGATTTTACCCATATTTTTGGGATTTCTGACTTACAAAATTTCGCTGATGATTTACGTGTTGCGAAGTGCATTAGCACCAGACTACAGGTAGGTCAGGCAATCTAGCAATACTCAACTCATAGATTTGGGGAAACCCGTTGAATGGCAATGCTTGACGTTCTAAACACCTTTAATCGTTTCCCCCTTGCAAAATTGGAAGTTGGCCAGCAGTTGTACTGGCAACTGGGCAATCTGAAAGTGCATGGGCAGGTTTTTATAACCTCGTGGTTTGTAATTGCCGTTTTAGTCGTAGTTTCGCTTTTAGGAAGCAGCAAAATCCAACGAATTCCCAGCGGAATGCAGAATTTAATGGAGTATGCGCTGGAATTTATTCGGGACTTGGCTAAAAACCAAATAGGGGAAAAAGAATATCGCCCCTGGGTACCTTTTATTGGTACGTTATTTCTGTTCATTTTTGTGTCAAACTGGTCGGGGGCTCTAATTCCTTGGAAGCTGATCAAGCTGCCATCGGGAGAATTGGGAGCACCTACGGCTGATATCAACACGACGATCGCATTCGCACTGCTGACTTCTCTAGCATATTTTTATGCAGGTCTCAGCAAAAGCGGCTTGGGGTACTTCGCCCACTATGTAGAACCGGTGCCATTTATGTTGCCGTTCAAAATCATAGAAGATTTTACTAAGCCTCTTTCCCTAAGTTTCCGTTTGTTTGGCAACATCCTAGCTGACGAATTGGTTGTAGGAGTGTTGGTGTTGCTAGTGCCTCTATTTGTACCTTTGCCAGTAATGGTTCTGGGACTATTTACAAGTGCTATTCAAGCTTTGATTTTTGCTACCCTAGCAGCAGCCTATATTGGTGAAGCTCTAGAGGGCGGTCACGGCGAAGAACATCACGATTAATTAACGATAAACGATCCAGAATGAGAGAGGAAAAATTAAATTTCCGAACTTAAACTTCCCGTCGTGAAATCGGACAATTCCGTAGAATTTCTGTTGTCAATTTTGTACTTTACATAAGGAAAATCATCATGGATCCAATCGTTGCCGCCGCTTCCGTAATTGCCGCCGCTTTGGCAGTAGGTTTAGCTGCAATCGGCCCTGGTATCGGTCAAGGTAATGCAGCAGGTCAAGCTGTAGAAGGGATTGCCCGTCAGCCAGAAGCAGAAGGAAAAATTCGCGGCACATTGCTTTTGAGCTTAGCCTTCATGGAAGCGCTGACAATTTACGGTTTGGTCGTAGCCCTAGTGCTATTGTTTGCCAACCCCTTCGCATAATAATTTGGGGTTCGATCGATTTTGGATTTTGGATGGTAATTAGATTCCAAAATCCAAAGTCGAAAATCTCAGATCGAATTAGGTGGGAGCCGTCAAAAAAACATGATGCACTGGACAGTATTACTAGCAGTTGAAGAAGCAGCAAAAGAAGGCGGACTTTTTGATATTGATGCTACTCTGCCTCTGATGGCGGTGCAGTTTTTGATTTTAGTCGCAGTCTTGAATGTAATTTTTTACAAGCCGCTCACCAAGTCTATTGAGGAACGGGCAGATTACATTCGTAACACTCAAGTTGCAGCGAAAGAACGCTTGGCTAAAGCTCAGCAACTAGCCCACGAGTATGAGCAAAAACTGGGAGATACTCGCAGGGAATCTCAAAAGGTGATTGCTGTTGCTCAAGCAGAAGCTCAAAAAAGTGCTTCGGTGAAAGTAGCTGAGGCTCAAAAAGAAGCTCAAGTCGCGCGAGAAAAAGCAGGACAAGAGATTGAGCAGCAAAAGCAAGATGCAATGCGATCGCTAGAACAAGAAGTGGACTCCCTGAGCCGCCAAATTCTAGAGAAGCTATTAGGGCCGGAGCTGGTCAAATAGTGAAATTGAATAGTTTTAGATTTTGGACTCAATCTAAAATCTAAAATTGGTTCAGCCCACCTGCACGCGCAATTATGGAAGACTATCATGGGGACTGTTTTATTGCTAGCCACAGAAGCTAGCCGGGAAGGTGGTTTCGGTTTCAATTCTGATATTTTAGAAACCAATCTGATTAACCTGGTCATTATTATTGCAGTGCTGTTTTATTTCGGGCGCGGCTTTTTGGGAAACATCCTGAATGAGCGGCGCACGGGCATCCAAGAGGCGATTCTCGAAGCAGAAAAACGCCAAAAAGATGCCGCAGCAGCTCTAGCAGAGCAACAGCAAAAATTGACTCAAGCACAAGCAGAAGCAGAACGAATTCGTACTGCTTCTGAAGAAACTGCGAAGAAGGCTAAAGAAGCAATTCTAGCTCAAGCGGCGCAGGACGTTGAACGCATGAAAGCAACAGCAGGTCAAGAGTTGGAATCGGAGCGGGAAAGAGCGATCGCCCAACTGCGATCGGCTGTTGTATCTCTGGCATTAGCAAAGGTGGAAAGCCAGCTAAAAACTAGCTTGGACGAAAACGCTCAACACCAATTAATCGATCGCAGCATTGCGTTACTGGGAGGCTAAAACGTGAGTAAAGTCAACACACAAGTTTTACAGCCTTACGCATCCGCTTTGATGTCATTGGCTAAGTCTAACAATCTTTCAGAGGAGTTCGGCACTGAAATTCGTTCTTTGCTGGGTCTGCTAGAAAGTTCTGAGGATTTGCGTCAATTTTTAGGCAATCCTCTGATTAAACCAGATGCTAAAAAAGCTGTGATTAAGCAAATAGCAGGGGAAGATATGAACCCCTTGATGCGAAGCTTTCTGAGCCTGTTAATAGACAAAGGAAGGATTCTTTTTTTAGAAGGTATTGGCAAACAATACTTGACCCAACTCCGAGAACTCAACCAAACTGTATTGGCTGAAGTTACCTCGGCTGTACCGCTTTCAGATGCTCAACAGCAAACTGTTCGCGAAAAAGTGCAGGCGATGACGAGTGCGCGGCAAGTGGAAATTGAAACCAAAATTGACGCAGATTTAATCGGCGGTGTCGTGATTAAAGTAGGCTCTCAAGTGATTGATGCCAGCCTGCGAGGACAATTGCGCCGTCTGGGAATTCGCTTAAGTTCTTGAGAAGAAGGAAGTTCGGCAACGGATTTTGTAACGGATGTAACGGATAGAAGGAAGTTCGGCAACGGATTCTGTAACGGATGTAACGGATAAAAGGAAGTTCGGCAACGGATTCTGTAACGGATGTAACGGATAGAAGGAAGTTCGGCAACGGATTCTGTAATCGACTAACAACTGACAATTGACAACTGACAACTGACACATAATAACTGACATGGCAGCAATCAGACCAGACGAAATTAGTAACATTATTCGCCAGCAAATTGAGCAGTATGACCAAGATGTTAAAACATCTAATGTCGGTACTGTTTTGCAAGTAGGCGACGGCATTGCGCGGATTTATGGCTTGGATAAAGCGATGTCCGGTGAATTGCTAGAATTTGCCGACGGCACTGTTGGTATTGCACTGAACTTGGAAGAAGATAACGTCGGCGCAGTGCTGATGGGCCAAGGTTTGGGAATTGAAGAAGGTTCGGCAGTTATTGCTACTGGTAGAATTGCTGAAGTCCCCGTGGGAGAAGCCATGTTGGGACGGGTAGTTGATGCTTTGGCCCGTCCGATTGACGGCAAAGGAGAAATTAAAACTACTGAAACTCGCTTGATTGAATCTCCGGCACCTGGGATTGTTGCTCGCCGTTCTGTTTATGAACCGATGCAAACAGGGATTACCGCTATTGATGCGATGATTCCAGTTGGTAGAGGACAACGGGAACTGATTATTGGTGACAGACAAACTGGTAAGACTGCGATCGCGATCGACACAATTATCAACCAAAAGTCTGAGAACGTAATTTGCGTTTATGTGGCGATCGGACAAAAAGCTTCTACAGTAGCTAACATTGTCAACGTGCTGCAAGAAAAAGGCGCAATGGACTACACAATTGTAGTAGCAGCCAACGCTAGTGACCCCGCCACACTGCAATATTTGGCTCCCTACACAGGGGCCAGCTTAGCCGAGTATTTCATGTACAAAGGCAAGCACACTTTGGTTATCTACGATGACCTTTCCAAACAAGCACAAGCCTACCGCCAAATGTCCCTGTTGCTCCGCCGTCCTCCAGGTCGCGAAGCATATCCAGGAGACGTGTTTTATCTGCACTCTCGCTTGCTAGAACGGGCTGCTAAATTGAGCGATGATTTGGGCGAAGGTAGCATGACAGCTTTGCCAATTATCGAAACCCAAGCTGGTGACGTCTCTGCTTACATTCCTACCAACGTAATTTCGATTACCGACGGTCAAATCTTCCTTTCTTCCGACTTGTTCAACGCTGGTTTGCGTCCAGCAGTAAACCCTGGTATTTCGGTATCACGGGTAGGTTCTGCGGCTCAAACTAAGGCAATGAAAAAAGTAGCCGGTAAGGTGAAATTGGAATTGGCACAGTTTGAAGAATTGGCAGCATTCTCTCAGTTTGCTTCGGACTTGGATAAAGCTACTCAAAACCAATTGGCCCGTGGTCAACGGTTGCGCGAACTGTTGAAACAGGCACAAAGTTCTCCTCTGCCGATGAACGAACAAGTTGCGATTATCTATGCTGGGATTAATGGCTACATGGATGAGATTCCGGTAGATCAGGTCAGCAAGTTTACTGTTGGTTTGCGCGATTATTTGCGGACTAGCAAGCCGAAGTACGGCGAAATTGTTCAAGGTGGTGCTAAGGCCTTGACTGATGAAGCTGAGAAGTTGCTGAAGGAAGGAATCACTGAATTCAAGCAAAGTTTCTTAGTTTCTGCGTAATTAGTCATTAGTCATTAGTCATTGGTCATTAGTTAAGTCGCAGATCCCCCCTAGCCCCCCTTAACAAGGGGGGGACAAGAGCGTGAAAGTTACCCTTTTTAAGAGGGAGACTAGAAGCACTTAAAGTCCCCCTTTTTAAGGGGGATTTAGGGGGATCGAGACTTCGAGACAAACATCGAGACACAGGGTTTCAGTCTTAAGTTAACACCGATGGTTAATGCCTTATCCCTACCGTAGCTAAGCTTAAAAATTGATGGCTGGGAACTAAGAACTCAGAAATAAAGGCTAAGAAAAAAGGAGAAATTTATGGCAAATCTGAAAACTATTCGCGATCGCATTAAGTCGGTCAAGAACACTAAAAAGATTACAGAAGCAATGCGCTTGGTGGCTGCTGCAAAGGTGCGCCGCGCTCAAGAACAGGTTACTGCAACTCGGCCTTTTGCCGATCGCCTCGCAGAAGTATTGTACGGTTTGGCGGAACGGTTGCAGTTTGAAAACCTGGATTTGCCGCTGTTGAAGAAACGCGAAGTTAAGACTGTGGGGCTTTTGGTCGTTTCGGGCGATCGGGGTTTGTGCGGTGGCTACAACAGCAACATCATCAGATACGGGGAAAATCGCGCCAAGGAACTGAAAGCCGAAGGCGTAGAGTTCAAATATATCTTGGTAGGACGGAAAGCTACTCAGTATTTCCAGCGCCGGGAACAACCAATTGATGCGACTTACACTAACTTGGAACAGATTCCAACAGCACCGGAAGCAGCGATGATTGCTGACGAATTGTTGTCTCTATTCCTATCAGGAACAGTGGACAGAATTGAGTTGGTTTACACTAAATTTGTGTCGCTAATTAGTTCGCGTCCAGTAATTCAAACCTTGCTACCTCTCGATCCGCAAGGCTTGGAAACTCCTGATGATGAAATCTTCCGCTTGACTTCTCAAGGTGGAGAGTTTAAAGTCTCGCGAGACAAGGTTGCAGCGCCTACGAAGAGTTTGCCACGCGACATGATTTTTGAGCAAGATCCAGCGCAAATTCTGGATGCTCTTTTGCCGTTGTATTTGAACAACCAATTGCTGCGGGCTTTGCAAGAGTCTGCTGCGAGTGAGTTGGCTGCGCGGATGACGGCGATGAATAATGCTAGTGAGAATGCTAGTGATTTGATTGGTAGTTTGACGCTGACTTATAACAAGGCGCGGCAAGCGGCAATTACTCAGGAAATCCTGGAAGTTTGCGGCGGTGCTGAGGCTTTGAATGGTTAGGTTAGGGTTGACAATTTGTTGATTTTATGCTAGGCGTCTGGGGGAACTCAGGCGCTTTTTTTATGTCGTTGTTTGAGTAGTCGTAGGGTGCGTCGCCACGAAAAATCTTTAACTCAATATCGACAATCTCAGGGCGACGCACATGGGATACTCAAGGGGTCGTGTAAACAAACCCAATACTTGTTTCCTTAGAATTTCAGCTAAACCAAGCTAACAATTTAGCATACCAATTGCCAACAACGACATTAGCAACTAATCTCATAGACTATGTTAGTAATTTAGCTGCCAACGTGACTCATAACCCCAATCACCCAAATCCTAGTCCCTCTAACAATCCTGCATCCTCACCATCTATGCAATCCAATCAAAACGAGCAAATAGCCAAAGCAACGGCTGAAAATCTCGAACTCCAAGATGGAGGTCATAGTCTAGCCAGACATGGCCCAGATCGGTCGAATATTGACTTAGAAAATCGACTGACAACTGGTATTGCTCCCAACGGGGTTTTCAGTCCAACACAGGCTTCAACTCGTTTCAATAGTTATCAAGATTGGCTGGAAACCCGTCAAGCAGCCTTAAATGCGATCGCCAAACGAGAAGGTATTGATTTGAGCCAACCCCCACCATTAGGAAAACAAGGGTCATTCAATATTATCCTAGAACACGGAAAGCCGATTGATGATGGCTTTGTTGGTTCAGGAACTAAAGTTAAAATAACTGATCCTGTTAGCGGAAAACAAGGGAAAGTTTACACAAACGCTCAGTCTGTTAAGGGACTTACACGAACTCAAACTCAGTTAGAATGGAATTCATCAACTAACCGCTGGGAAGTAAAACAGCACTATCCTGACGCTCGAAATTGGGATCAGCTTACGGCAAGCTATACAGCACCACCCTAATCATATCCAAAAACAAGGATAAATAATTATGAAAATTAGTGCAGCAATGGTCAATCACTATTTATCTGACATAACAGTTGCGTGGTTCAATCATCACGAACTACCGCCGGATGAAATGCAAGAATATTTGCCATTAGTTCAGTGGATGAAACAAAACGCCATCAATCATAGAGATTTGGAGTATTTGAAACTGGCTTTTGAATATTTGCTGACACATCCTGATGTGAACCATGAAGATTTTTCTGGCGGCCGTTACCCTTACGATAGCGATGATATCATAGAAATAATTGATTTTATCTACAGAACAATTTGGTCAGATTCACCCCCAGTATCGCTGAGCAATTCCGATGACGTACAACTTGTGTCTATATCGTTAGATGATTGGTGGGCCGAGCGCGAACAATTGCCTGAACTAATCACTTTATCAAAATAGTCTCATTGGTAAAAGACAGAGGTAAATATGGCAAAAAAAATCTGGATTGTCTACAAAACTGAAAGCATGAGTGCTCCCGGCTGGGAAGAACGTCAACTCATGCCGAGGGGCGGTCTAACTAATATACTTTGGGAGAATTGGACTTGGGAAGAAAACCCAAATTTTCTGCTTTGGATACTGAGGAGCGAATTGTGGTTTGTTACTGTTTTTATCAACCAGTTGCATCTGACAGGGAAGCGCTACAACAAAGCGAGTTTGTCAATCAGATGTTAGCAACTGTCGAGTAATATTATTGACTGGATAATTAGTCTGTGAAAGGCGATCAACCTACTCTTTGACGACCTCAACCAAATCTTCCGCCATTACGTCAAAAGTACGTGCCAACTTGAGCAAACAAGTAAAATCAACCATTGCCATTCCTGGAGAACGCGAATAGGTGCTGAGGGTGCTGTAGTTGACTCCCGATCGGTCAGAAACCTCTTTGATCGTCCAGCCTTTCTCGCCAGCAAATTCTCTAACCCGCAATCTAATTAAACCCATTGACAGACCACTAGATTTAGTATATCCTAACTATAGCAGTCGCCAAGGCGAAGAAAATCATTGAACCCTTCGACTCCTGTCAGGGAGCGATCGCATAAATACCTTGACCACCTTGGCGGTTGCTATACTTGAAAAATACCAGATACCCCGTCGATCGATTTTCTGGCTTTAGCGATCGCGATTGTTACACGTATTTTGGCAATTCGTTATTAAATCAATGTCGCCTAGGTGGTTTTAGGATCTGGTTTAATTGGATGGGTAAGTACACTCTTTTGATACATTGATTTTCATGAAAATCTACACTTTTAATGCAGGTAGTGATACAAAAGTTGAGTGTTTATGGTCTCTTAGACCCAATAATAGAGACAGAGCTTTTGATAAATTTATTTCAGAATTCCAATGTATTGAAGTAACTTCAATACAAGATTGCGATCTTGCTATTTTTCCCCGCAAAGCCTTCAATCCTGAAAGTTTAGCTTTAGACAACTCTGTTTTCGATGCTGTTCAGGAGGCTGCCCGTTACAGCAAGCCATTAGTTATAGATGCTACTTGTGATTCGGATTCACCTCTGGAAATACCAAAAGCAGCTATCCTGCGTTTTGGTGTTTATAGAAGTCTCAAACAAGACTACGAAACGGAACGCCCTTACTGGACTAATCACGAAACAAAAAAACAGTTAGAATCTTTACCAATACTGCCTCGTTCTTCAAAGCCTGCTGTTGGTTTTTGTGGAACTACTGCATCGGCAGGAAAATATTTCAAGATTGGGAAGATGTTGCCTACCGCAATATCTAAAACAATATTATCCCAAGGAAGCTGGACTCGCAAAGTTGATATCAGATTGCAAAAAGGCATGAGCCATAAGTTGAGAGAAGTTGCGATTAAGCGCCTGACAGCGGATCAAAGAATAGACGCTCAATTTGAAGTAACAAACTCATTGAAAGATTATTACAATCCTGTGAACCAGAATAGATTATTGTTAGAAAAACTATTTGTTAAAAACATGGAGAAGTGTGACTACGCTTTATGTGTTCGCGCAAATGGCAATTACTCGGGACGCTTTTATATGACTTTAAATGCAGGGCGTATCCCACTGATTGTGGATACCGATCGAGTATTTCCCTTTGAAACACAAATACATATGGTCAAAGTGCCAGTTAACTGTCTTGATAATATATCAGACTTTGTTTGTGAACACTTCGAGAAAACAACTGAAAAAGAATTTATGGAAATGAAAATGGAAAATCGTGCTGTTTATAACAAACTGATGGCTCCCGATAAATACATCCCAAATTTTCTAGCAACTGTCAATCATTCATAGCATAAACATATAAAAGTCAGGACTTACGCCATATTAACATTAGGAAGAACTTCTGAAACTCTTCGCCTCCCTCAGAATAACATAATTCGGTTATTTAGTGCCTAAGTCCTGACTTTTTAGGTTCAATCTTCCCCTAGTTTCCCTTAAATCAACCTATCTCTGTACTATAGCAACCGCCAAGGTTGTTAAGGCGCTTTAGTTATTGTGCCCGCTCGCGTAGTCGAAGGGTCGAAGAGTCGAAGGGAACAATTACTAAAGCGCCTTGGCGACTGCTATACTTCCAGGAAGGTCTATTTATTCAGAGATTTAGTTTTTGACTTCAGCTTTCTTTTCATCAATTGCAGCCAGACTTTCGGCGGAAACAACTCCCAAGTCTGCCAAACAGTTTGATCGGCATTATTAAAAGATGAATCTGGGAGTGCAGTATTTTTGAATAAAACATTGTTTCCGAAATAGCCAATGGCTTTGAAATTAGGAAGCAAATTCTTAATCTGGTCGAGAGTAATTTGACCCTCATAGAGTTCATCATCTTCATACTCAGTATAAAAATACTTAGTATGAGACAAAGTTTTCAATCCTCCCTTAATCAAATTCTCCTCAGCACCTTGTACATCAGCCCAAATCAAGTCAATTTCATCCAGAGGATTTTCTTCAAACCAAGCATCTAACCTCCGGGTTGGTACTATTACCTTATTTTCAAACTTACACCAAGGATACGCCTCTAAATGATTTTTGGGAGTTTTCAGCGAAGAAGATTGCAGCCACTCTGAATATTCCGTGAATCCTTCATAGGAACCACTACTCTGATAAAATTCCGCTTCTCCATCTACATCAGATATGGCGATCGTATTTAATTGACATCGCGAATCGTTAACTTTGCTTTTATGTATTTCTAGACAACGGGGGTCTGGTTCAAAACAATATAACTTAATATTGGTAAATTCTCTGAGAAAAGCCAGGGTATCTTCTCCGGTGGATGCCCCGATTTCTAGAACTACGGGATTATTTTTTTGGAGTAGCTTTTTGATAGTTTGTTTTTTCATCACTAATTCCTCATTTTATTGATTTGTAATAATTCAAAGAATCAATTGAATCAATTACATCAAACCAAGGTTAAATCCTGTCTGACCTTTTGTCAAGAGTTTAAGAATCAATCATTCAAACAACCATGGGATAGGTAAAACCACTGAAGCCTTGCTATGTCAAGTAGGAAGCTATAATAGATATTTCTGTCAAGAGTGTTTTTTTTATTAGTCGAATGATGTGAATCATCTATTGGTTAAAGACTCTTTTTGGCAGGCGATCGCTGATAATAGTAACAAGTAAGTTTTGTAAAAGCGAGGAAATAACTATGGTTACTGCTACCATAATATCAGACAATTTAGCTCTAGAAGAGTTCATAGCCGCTCCGCCCGATCGCATGGAATTGGTAGACGGCCAACTTGTGGAGAAAAATGGCATGACACCAAAAACGGGTAAAATTCAGTCAAGGCTAAGTCGTTACTGGGGAGACTACAAAGATTCTAGCGGACAAGGTGGAGAAACTTATGTCGAGGTTCCTTGCCGCACAAACCGACAAATTCGCCGCCCCGATGTCGCTTATCTCACACCCGAATTAGTCGCACAATTTGGCAATATTGCCACTTTACCCCAAAGTTTCCCCTTAATTGCCGAAATAGTTTCACCCACCGATATTGCTGAAGATGTCTTTCTCAAAGCACAGGAATATTTAGAATCTTGCTGTCAGGAAGTCTGGCTAGTTTTTCCAGAGAGTTGTTTAATATTCGTGATGACTCAAAATCAAATATTCACATTTAGATCCGGTGATATAGCAATCCTAAATCATTCATGAGGATTTGTAGGGGTAGTGCCCCCGTGCCTACCCCAGCATAAGCGGGGCAACCACGGGGGGATTGCCCCTACAGGAATTACTCCAATCCCCTCATGTAGGGGCGGTGCCCCCGTGCCCGCCCGCTAGGGATCTGCCGCAAATATTCAAAAAATTGGTTCAAGCTCGACTGCAACAGTTATAATTTCTCCATGCACTTCCCCCTCTATCCCCGTCAATCCCATGAGCAACCTTACAAATCCCCCAGGCGGCGGTGAGCCACCAGATATCTACCGGAATGTAGGCGAACAAATCCAAGCATTCTTCGATTATGCCGAAAAGAATCCCGATCGCGCTGTTCCTTTTTTCGTCAACATCTGGGAAACTCAAGCATCACTAACCACGCGGGCTTTAGCGCTACAAGGCTTAGGCGTGGCTGCAAAACACTATCGCGTTAAAGAGGCTTTTGCAGACTGGGATGTACTGAAAGATATCGCGAAGGAAGTGAAGGGGAAGGGGGAAGTTAGCAACGATTTGACTCGGTGGGCGGCGGCTTCGGCGTTGGAGGCGATCGGATATTCTCAGCAGAGTTTACAACATTTAGAAGGCGGCGGTTTCACTGAACCTCTCGATCGCATTCGTCGGGAAATTCGCGATCGTAAGCTGATAGAAATCAACAGAATTCCTCGCCTAAACAACAGAGGGGAAACAACCGCAGAATATGAAAGACATCTAGAATTTTGGATCTACGGGCCCGCTGATGAATTATTAAACGATCGCGATCGATCTCTGAATTATCAGGATTTAGTCGGGGATGTCATTTCCAAGTTACACGGGCGAGGGGTGTATTTGGGATTGATTTCACCCAATAGCATTGTACAAGCGGCGGCGCTGCGGCAAGCTGGGTTAATTTTCAAAGAATCTGCTCAGATTGAGGAATATCTCTATGGGCTGTTGGAAGAGTTTTTGCATGACTCCAGCCATGAAACATCATTGAGAATTCATGCGGCGGAGATTATCAATACAGCAACGGATTTAAACAGAAGGCTGAAAACCTTAAGCAAGTTGTTGTTGGAAGAGACGGAGTTACGCAATACAGCAGTTAGATTTTCAACTCCTTATAAACAAGAGTTAGCGAAATTTGAATCAGACGCTTATACAGTATTAGAGACACTTAATTTTGAGTATAGGTTAGATAAACTTGAACCAAAAGATTTAATAATTTCCCAGATAGAGCAAATCATTACATCATCAAGTCAGGCTATAGATGTGATTTTAGCTAGAATTGAAACTGCGATAAAGGCTGCTGAAAACTTAGCTAGGCAATATAATAAATCATCAAATTTATTGGTTAATTTTCTTAAAAGTAAGCAGGATGGCTATCTGTCTAATATCCACAATTGGATTCAAACCTTAAGAAGTCAAGTTGCACAGCTTTTAGATATACACAAAAAAATATCAGAAAATCAGTCCTTTTTGAAACAAATATTGTCTGAGATTTATCCGCTAGACTCTCAATTGTATAAAAAAGTTAGTGAAATTCCTAATCTTGCAGCCCTTGATAATCAAGAATATAAAAATTATAGCTATCATCGATGCCAATCTTTGAAAAATATATTAACTCAAATCCAAGAAGGTATTAAGCTTTGTGTAAATAATCAGAAGCTGAAAATGAAACAAGAAAAGTCGTTGAAAGAATTTATAATAAATTGTATTGTATGTTTTATTTTTCTGTTAGTAAGTTCGTTTTTATTCTTATTAGTTGCATTCATAATAATGGGCGGTTCAAATGGTACTGACATCCCCTTGAGTTTAATTCTTACAATCGTCGTATCATTAATTTTATTAATTGTTTGTGTCTCTTACCATTATTATTGGACGCACATAAGACCCAACAAATTTGAACCCATTTTACAACAATTATCTAATTGGCAAATATGATTAATAAATATCATACCTTATATTTTGCAATTTCTCCGAAACCTCATATTCAAACAAACGAACGCTCACACCAAATCAAAAAGGAGCTACAAAAAACCCAAGATCAAATTATTCTTTCACTGATTCGTCTAGGTACTAACCTAACAATTTCCCTCCGCTATATCTACGATCCCAATCAATCCCCCAAACTCAAAACCTACCTCCTAATAAATCACCCCCACAACACCCAAACCGCAGAAGATTCCGAACAAATCCTCAGCCTCCTCACCAAAGGCAAATTAAGCCAATTCTTCACCCTCACCCCTCAACCAAACCTTACCCCATTCCAAAACTTAGACTGGGTGCAAACAATTGGCGAAATTCTCAAACATGAAGAATTCATCGCACCCCAAAATTACTACCTACCTCACCTCTTCGAGGCAAATCAAACCAATGATATGTCAGCAGTCTGCGATGTCATCCACCGCTTAGACAGCAAACTCATTTTAGAAATCACCCTGCAAACCTATGACAACCCCAATCAAAAATCATTGTGGGTAAATGCCATCAACCAAATGCTCGCTCAATTGGATAAAGTCAACGCCAACACCAGCGGAATCAAAGACAACATTCTCTCAGTCACATCAGCACTCTACCAAAAATACCAACAATCCTATCCCAACAGCGACCTATTCCAATATAGCATCAAAGCCCTAGCCGAAAATCGTGCCGATGCTTTTCCCGTCCTCGACGCTCTCATCCATGAAGCCATCAAAGAAACACCTCACGGGAAACGATGCCGAATCATCCAAGTCAGCAAAAATCAACCCGGATTTTCCGAAAGCTTGGAAGCCACAAAAAACGTAAATATTTCCAGTGCGATTGAATGGGAAGGCTGGCATAAAAACAACAGTCAAATGTCAATTGCAAATGCAATTCAGCCCGAAAAAAAAGGAATAAGAAAATTCGGCGGTGATTCTGTCAGTCGTCCCGACAAACCATCATTCAACGATCAAAATCAACCACCAATGATTGGCGGTGTCAACTCAGAGCAAAATTCAAATCTACCGCAATTATATAATACTGTTTCAGATGGTTCTGGTTTAGCGAAGTTGTCATCAACTCCGCCACCATCTCGGATGGTTGATTTAAAACCATTGCACCGACTGGCGACAGCCCAAGAAATTAGCGGCTTTTTCCGCATAGCTGTTCCACCAGTGAATAATACAACGTCATTTGAAGAAACAGTAAAAATGTTGCCAGAGATTTTACCCATTGAGGATGTTATCAAAAAATACGGTCATTTAATTAATGAAGATACATATCTAGTCGGAGTTGAGGAAAGTGGAGAGCCTTGTCTTTCTAATTTTGAAGATATTGCCCATCGGCTAGTAGCTGGCGTACCAAAATCTGGCAAAACTAACTTTATCAATTCCATGATATATCAGTTTTTGTATGCCAGTCACAAAATCCAAGCAGAACGAGAAATTTACATCGCCGACTTTAAGGAAGGCTTAGATTATTATCGCATCACCCGACGCTATCCAAATGTTAAACTCGTCACAGAATTTGACGAGTTTGCCTCTCTCCTGAATAGCCTTGTGCAAAAATATAAGCAACGGGTTAACGCTCTAAAGACCCAAGATGTTGAAAGCTTAGCTCAATTGAGAGCCAAGTGTAATACTCAGGATCATAGAATCCTATTATTTATTGATGAAGCTGCATCAATTGTCAACGCAGAAAGGTCGATTAAAGCTAACATTTATCGAGATTTAGAGACCTTAGTTCTGAAGTCTCGTGTTGCCGATATTAATATTTTTTACTGCACTCAACAACCAGCCGATACGAACGTAACTCCAACTCAAATATTATATAATCTTGACGAGCGGGTTATTTTTCGCGTCCAATCTAGTATTAGCACCAGACTACTGGATGACGATCGCGCAGGTAGTTTACCCGTCAATCCCAAAGGAAGGGCAATTTATCGAGGGTTAGAGGCAGAAATCAAACTCATTGCTACTCCTTACGTTCCCAAAGCTATCTGGACTAAAGATAGCTTGTTTAGTTAACGAATTTGTATTAAAATGACATAACAACAAATGTAGTGAGGTGAGTTATGGGCGATTTAGTAGGTCAAGTAGAAGACTTTCAAAAAACACTGAATCAAATCATGGAACTTATGGATGACGCTAAATCACAAGCAGGGCAGCTACCAGATGCCACTTTAGCTGAAGCACGATCTAAAGTTCAGCAGATTTATGAAATTTGTGACGAAGCAATTAAAACGTTAAATGTAGCCACTGGACAAGCTGAGGAAATCATGAAAACTGTAGGAGGCTAATGGGAATAAAGGAAGAGTGCGATGTGCTTCAGTCAATGCTCAGTCAAGTTATTGATGGCTTGGCTGAGGTGCAAAGCCGTGCTAAGTCTTTACCTGATTGTGATATATATGAGCTAAAGCGAGAGATTTCTGACATTCTGGAAATCTGCTGTGAAGAAATGCTCCGCCTCAAAAACAGTCAGAAGCAGATAGAATTAATTCAGACGATGATAGGAGTACAATCGTTCTTACCTTCAATCATTTATCCAACAATTAGCTTGGCAAACACTTATGCTGATACTTCTATCATCACAAGTATCATCACAGATTTGAAAAAAAATCCTCTGGTGTACAAGACTTTGCCTTGGCTAAAAATGTTAGGAGATGCAGGAGAACTAGCCGTTTGGAAAGTTTTGTTAGATGTTGACAGTGAAGATAATCTTGATTGGTCAGAAGTCCAGATAAAACCTAAGCTTGAATACGATCCGGCAAAAAAACCGGCCGAACCTGATTTTTATATTACTTCCAGCCAGCTAATCTGTGATGCGAAGGCTTGGAAACCTGCTGATATATATCAAGGTAAAAAAAGCTCTGTTGAGATAAATCCTCAGAGCCTTAAGAACGCGGCTTCTAAATATGCTAGATGTCTAAAAGATGGAGGAGAAGTTAGGCTTTATTTTCCAGAGGACACATATAATCAACAGAAACCTCTTCTGGATCTGCTGTCATTAGAAGTTCAATCTGAGTTCAGCAATGTTAAGATAAATATGTTGCCGATGCCAGGAGTCACTTACCAGGATTTAAGTCGCCAGACAAGATTTCGCTATACGTTTCTCAAGTGGCTTGGCTCATAATGAGCGATCGAGTTCAAAAGGAGATAGACTTATCTTTGAATATAAAGTGGATTATCGTTAAATTCTGTTGTGACACAATCATTTTCAAATAATGTCCCCAGCCCTCGTTTTTCCAATCAGTCCCCTGGTACTCTAGATGATGAACTTCGATCGGCAGATGAGTTAGGCATCAGACCCGTTAAAGTGGGAGAATCAGGATTTGACGATATAATTAATGAAGGGACTGTCAAATGGGCGGTAACAACAGAGCTAGAACTCCTTGTAATTCCGAAATTTTTAGATGTTAGCAATGAAATCTACCACACGGTTATAACTCTTGGTGAGCCTGTCTTGGCTGCGGGAGAAGCCGAGATTGTCGGCAGTAACGGTTCATATATTTTGCTAACAATCAGCAATCACAGCGGGCATTTCCAACCCACTTCAGAAAGCTTAGAATTGGGAATTACAGCCTTTAGGCAGCAAGGAGTTGATACCAATAATGCTGATATCGAATATGTGGAGTAGATAAATCATGACTCAATCTCCTACGATAATATCCGTCGATCGCATCCTCGAACAAGATGCCGAATCCATACTCATTTGGATCAAAAACATATTTTCAGCTCAAACCGCCCAACCACAAGACTTTAACTGGCTATTATTAGCCGATGTTGCCTCTACTAAGGCTCGAAAAGGTCAAAATGGTTCCGGTTTCTGCGATCGCACATGGGCACAAGTAGCAACCACAATTTACGATCGCCTATCGGAAGCCGCAGAACAGCAAAAACCAGGTAGCGGCGAGTCTTTTACAATTTCTTCAATGATGCTGCGGGCTGGGGCGATCGCTAAACTTGGAGTAATTTCCGACGATCCTGTTCTCGATGTTAACTTAATTCTACAATGGTTTTGGGATAACATTAAAGAGTCGCGGGAAGATGTCAACAAAAAGGCGGCTAATTGGAAAACCCTACCCATTGCAGAAATTCGCGAGTTAAGACAACTTAAAAATCGATTGAAAGTTATCGCTGCACTCGCTGACACTGATAAATATGTTTTAGATGAAGAACTCAGCACTTGGCTTGACCTGCGGGAGAAACTACCGTAAAAGTGCGATTGAACAAACCGATCGCACTTCTTGCATAATTCGGCTCATTTCAGCCCGTAAAGCTAACTTCAGCGATAAATTATCGAATATGTTACACTTATGTGTAGAGAAGAGAAAGGGAGTCAAACAAAATGACAACTATCCAATCAATAACAACTGCAATAACATCCCTTTATGAACAGGATTTTTATCTGTGGTTACAGACAACAATCAACTTATTAAAAGAGGGAAAGTTTGCCGAAATAGATTTAGAGAACTTACTAGAGGAACTGGAAAGTATGGGAAAAAGCGATAAAAATGCTTTAAAAAGTAATTTGAGGGTACTTTTAATGCACTTGCTTAAGTATAAATATCAGCCAGAAAAAAGAACAAATAGTTGGATATACACCATTCGCGAACATCGTAAACGCATCCGAGATACCTTCAAAACCAGTCCGAGTTTATATCGTTTTTTTGAAGATATTTTTAATGAATCGTATCAAGATGCCAGAGAACTAGCCGCAGATGAAACAGGTTTATCTATTGCGACATTTCCCCCAGAGTCTCCATTTACTGGAGAAGAAGTTCTTAATCCTGATTTTTTACCGCCTGAGTGCGATCTGCCTGAAAATCCTGAAAATATTGAATAATTGAATCAGATATCCTTTCCACTGATTCTGAAATCAAATTGCTACAATATATTTGAGACTCCTCTGTCCGCGTAGGCGGACTTCGTTTGTATAGCCCCGAATTCTATTCGGCGGGCTTAACATTAACTTCGTTTGTATAGCCCCGAATTCTATTCGGTGGTGTCTAATTTTAATATCCCACCATTCTAGAAACCGCCATGTCAGATGACTTTTCCCTAGACGACCTTTTAATCAAAAGCTACGATGCCTTCAAAGACGCAGAAAATGATGTGGGACAGTGCAATGTTTTAGTCATCGGCAAAACTGGTGTCGGCAAAAGTACCCTGATCAATGCTGTTTTTCGCCAACGCTTAGCAGAAACCGGAGTCGGCCGCCCCGTCACTCACGGTATTCGCCAATATACCAAACCGAATTGCCCGATCGCAGTTTACGACACTCCCGGACTCGAACTCAACGCCGAACAAATTAAAATTATTCAATTAAACGTTGCTAAACTCATTGAAGACCAAAGACTTCTGCACCCCAAAGAACACATTCACGTCATCTGGTACTGCATCAATCACGGCGCAAATCGAATAGAATCCGTGGAGGAAAGCTGGCTAAGAGAAATGGAAATCATGGATGTACCAGTTATTTTAGTTCTCACTCAAACTACATCAAAAAAACCGAGCGAGTTTTTCAAGCAACTGGAACACATGAATTTGCCAGTCAGTCAAGTTATCCCTGTCATGGCAGAACCGGAAGAAATTGATGAGGATTATACAGTAAAATCTCACGGTTTAGATAAGTTGGTTGATGCAACTTTTCAATTGCTACCGGAAGTAGCAAAAAAAGCCTTTGTCAAAGAACAAATTGCGAATATTGGACTCAAATCTGACATGGCATTTAAGTATCTCAGTGCCTATGTTGCAGGTTCTGCAATTATCGGTGCAACTCCTGTACCGTTTGCTGATGCACCAATTTTGATGACGATGCAAACGGCAATGATTGCGAATATTACTGTGATTTTTGGAATGCCCTTTGATAAGGGATTTATCTCGGCGATGCTGTCTGCTATTAGCGGCGCTGGTGGAGTGACTGCTGTTGGCAGAAGTATTGTGACTAATTTGATTAAAATGATTCCCGGTGCGGGTACAATTGTCGGTGGTGCTATCTCTGGTGCAACAGCGGCAACTCTCACGCTTGCTCTCGGCTTGGCTTACATTGAAGTGCTAAAAGTTTATATGAAATCTCAAATTAATGGGGAGAAATTATCTTTGCCACAGTTAACAAAGATGTTTGTGGATTTGTATAAGGATTATGCAAGTTCGGGGCGCAAAACTTTGAAGGATGATAATCGGAATCAACCAAAACCTCCCAATCAAATTAATATTGATTAAATTGGGCATGGGGCATGGGGCATAGGGCATTGGTTATTTGTTTGTTCCAACTGAGATATTGCACCATTCTCAATAAGCCTTTTATGAACAGGCAAGATGCCTGTTCCACAAAGAATTGATTTTCTTGTGTAACAGGCATCTTGCCTGTTGCTAACAATGGTGCAATATCTCAGTTCCAATCAACTCATTCCCAATTCCCAATTCCCAATTCCCAATTCCCAATTCCCAAAGATTGCTATAATATTAGTGAATTCTGCAAAAGGGAGTAAATGGCTATGGTAATGGCAGCCGTTTTATCAGAAAATGTTTCTCTAGAAGACTTTATAGCCAGTCCCCCCGACGATATGGAATGGGTGGATGGGCAAATCGCGGAGAAAAATGGCATGACAGTAAAACACAGTCGAATCCAATCCAGACTAGATCGTTATTGGGGAAATTACAAAGATTCTAGCGGACAAGGTGGCGAAGTCTATACGGAGGTTCCTTGTCGTACTAACCTGAGAGTGCGACGGCCGGATGTGGCTTATCTGACTTCTGAACTTGTTGCTCAATATGGTGATGTTCCTACTTTTCCTCAAAGCCCGCTGTTAGTTGCTGAAATAGTTTCTCCAACTGATATTGCGGAAGATATTTTTCTAAAAGCACAAGAGTATTTAGATTCGGGTTGTCTGGAAGTTTGGATAGTTTTTCCAGAAAGTCGCTGGATAATGATTGTTACTCAAACTCAAAAGTTAGCGTTTAATTCTGGTGCGATAGTCAGCACTCAGTTAGTGCTACTGGGTTTTAGTGTTGCTGTTGATGAGTTGTTGGGTTGAATCCACATTTTGCACCATGATCAACAACAGGCAAGATGCCTGTTCCACAAGAAAATTCACTCTTCGATCAGTTGTTGGGTTGAATTCACATCTTGCACTACGATCAACAACAGGCAAGATGCCTGTTCCACAAGAAAATTCACTCTTCGATCAGTTGTTGGGTTGAATTCACATCTTGCACTACGATCAACAACAGGCAAGATGCCTGTTCCACAAGAAAATTCACTCTTTGTGGAACAGGCATCTTGCCTGTTCATAAAAGGCTTATTGATCGTGGTGCAAGATGTGAGGTTGAAAGGGAAAATTAGTTATTAAAATATTCTCATATTTTTTAGCAAGATGCTTGACAAGATGGCGAGTTTTTGCAGGATAAAGTTGATAAATTAGTTCATGATCGCACTTAGAGCAAATAAACTGGGTTTCGACTTCGCTCAACCAGCAGTTCTTTTACCAAATTTAATGGCTGTAATCAAGTATTTTGGGAAAAAACCCGGTTTCTCGACGCCCATGCGTAACTCCTATAAGTTTTGTAAATTTGCACAAAGTCTCCAATGGCGGTAAGATATCTATTGCTTTGTTGGAATATATAACGTAAATTCCGATCGCAATTAAAACCAATAATCAAAATATGTCCAAGACTTACACCGTAGAATTTCTCCACCAAGGCAGCACCTACACCGTAGAAGTACCCGAAGATAAACAACTTCTGCGCGCCGCCAACGCCGCCGGTATTGAGTTGCCGAGTTCTTGCAATTCGGGGGTTTGTACTACCTGTGCTGCTAAAATTATTGAAGGGCAAGTTGAGCAAACCGATTGTATGGGCGTTAGCCCGGATCTGCAAGCGGAAGGTTATGTGTTGTTGTGCGTTGCTTTTCCCCGATCGAACTTGAAGATAGAAACCGAAAAAGAAGATATTGTCTACGATCGCCAGTTCGGTAAACCCTAGAATTAAGTTAAAATGGATACAATTACCCATCGCGGTATCACCATTCAGGAATTACGGACAAGCCCTATGACTACCCATTTCATTTCCGCAGAAGTCCACCTCCACGATACAGCCGAAGAACTCCACTCGGCGATCGAGATTGAACTGCAAAAGCACGGCGAACCCCTGCGCTGGGCTGTCACAGACGTTGATGTCGATCGCCAAAAAGCAGTCGTAGAAGGCTACGTCCTCCTAGAATCCCCCGTAGCACCATCCCCTGCAACAGCGTGATCCTCCGTCCTTTCACAGTGGTTTTGATAGTGCCAACAGGCGTTGGAGCGTCCATCGGGGGCTTTGCAGGCGATGCGCTACCTGTCGCTAGGGCGATCGCCCAAGTTTCAGATACCCTGATTACTCACCCCAACGTCCTCAACGGCGCTCAACTTTATTGGCCCATACCTAACGCTCTTTACGTCGAAGGCTATGCCCTTGACAAATTTGCACAAGGATGCTGGGGTCTACAACCAGTACATCAAAATCGCATTGGCCTAATTCTCGATTCTGGTATCGAACCAGAATTACAGTTGCGCCACTTGCAAGCCGTTGATGCTTCTAGAGCCACACTAGGTTTGAACATAACTGATTATGTTCAAACCGACGCTCCCCTGAATGTAGAATTGCGAATGTCAGAATCAGGAGCATCTTGGGGGACGATCGCCAATCCCGACAGTCTATTACGCGCCGCCGAAAAATTAATTACCCAAGCAAAAGTCCAGGCGATCGCGGTTGTGGCCAGATTTCCCGACGACATAGGCAGTCTCGCCCTCGAAAACTACCGCCACGGCAAAGGAGTTGACCCTCTGGCTGGCGCTGAAGCAGTGATCAGTCACCTCATTGTCAGAACATTTAAAATCCCCTGTGCTCACGCTCCAGCCCTGTTGCCACTTCCCCTCGATCCGCATCTGTCACCGCGATCGGCTGCTGAAGAAATCGGGTATACTTTCCTATCCTGCGTGCTTGCCGGCCTCAGCAAAGCGCCCCAGTTTGTCACTCCTACTGTGGGACAGGCATCTTGCCTGTCTGTGGTATTGGACGGGCAAGATGCCCGCGCCACACAGGTATTGGACGGGCAAGATGCCCGCGCCACACAGGTATTGGGCGGGCAAGATGCCCACCCCACAAGAGAGAACTTTTATGCAAACAGGCGAGATTTCCAGTCCCACGGTTTGTGGGCCGATCGAGTCGATGCTGTGGTCATACCAGCGACAGCCTGCGGTGGTAGTGCTATCCTGAGTTTGAGTGGGCGATCGGCAGTCCAAATCATCGCAGTGGGCGACAACAAAACCCAAATGCAAGCTTCCCCAGAAAAACTCAGAATCAAAGCTTTGCAGGTAAACTCATATTTAGAGGCGATCGGAGTCTTGGTCGCTTTGCGAGCCGGCATTAGTCCAGTTGCCTTGGGTGCAGACATTTCCCCCCTGCGGTGTTTGTCGGACTCAACTAAACAAATCTCAAATCTTAAATCTAAAATTGATTAAGTGGCAGAAAAAATTCCCGAAAATCCCGAATTTGAACCCTTGACACGCACCCAAGTTTTAGTAGCAATGGGCGTGACAGCAATCATATTGCTGGTAATAGCCAAATTATGGTTACAATTTGGATCGGTATCACTTTTGCCAATCAAATTAATCGGAATTGACTTGCTCAAAGGATGTGCGATCGGACTAGCAATTACAGGCGCAAGTGCGATCGTTTATCACCTCTGGCCAGCTTATCGCCGCAGTGCCGATGTTTACTTGGAAGTAGTATTAAAACCCTTATTTTGGCCGGATTTGATTTGGTTGGGATTACTGCCTGGACTTAGCGAAGAATTGCTATTTCGAGGTGTGATGATGTCTGCTTTAGGATTAAATGCTACCGGTCTAATTTTATCCAGTTTTTGCTTTGGCATTTTGCACTTAGGAGGAATCGATCAGTGGCCCTATGCTGTTTGGGCAACCGCTGTGGGATTTCTGTTAGCTTATAGTTTTTTAGATACTGGAAATTTGTTAGTGCCAATTGTCGCTCATATTTGTACAAATCTGATTTCTAGCTGTGTTTGGAAGTGGGAAAATGCTAGATTTTAAATCCCCAAATTGGAATTAATATTACCCGAAATGAGGACACGGCAGTGCCGTTTCCCTACAATTAATCATGGTAGGGACACGGCACTGCCGTGTCCTCATTTCGGGTAATATTAATTCCAATGTAACCGGAAATGATATTACATCCGTTACATCCCGTACATTGCTCGTTGCCGAACTTCCTTCTTCTTAACGACTAGGCCCGCGAGCATTTAGCCGATCGAAAACATATCGAGAAATTGCCGGAAATACGGTTTCGTCCTTCGCATAAGCCGGATCATCAGCGAAAACTACTAAGATATAAATCGCTCGATCATCTAAAGTTCTGACAAATGCCACTTCGCTGCGGGATTTGGAAGTATAGCCCACTTTAGAACCAAAATAAATATTAGTTGGTAAAGATTCCCCCAGAAATCCTTGTATCGAGTTGCTAGGGTCATTTTTCCAGGCCTTGGGATCTAAGTCTCTAGTCAGCAAGTAAGCCATTTTTCGGCTAGCAATGCTGGAAACAGCTTGTCTGGTATAAATTTCATACATTAATCTGGCTGCTTGATCGGTAGTTACTTGATTGCGAATTGGCTGGGAAGGATCACCCCGTAATTGCAAGTCGCGACCGATTGGTTGTTCTTGTCTTAAATAATATATTGGATAATTTTTGGTGGTTATCTTAATATTATTATACCCGGCTGACTGAAAAAAAGTGTTGATTTGATTGCGTTTTGTGACCCATGCTTGTAACTCTTCTCCTACTAGCCTTCCCCCGGATTGTGTATCTGTAATTTTGTCTAAAATCCGGCTGGCTGCATCGTTGTTAGAAATACGGATCATTTGTTCTAAATCCGAAGTAAA
Organism: Tychonema bourrellyi FEM_GT703; assembly: GCF_002412335.2. Lineage (GTDB taxonomy): Bacteria > Cyanobacteriota > Cyanobacteriia > Cyanobacteriales > Microcoleaceae > Microcoleus > Microcoleus bourrellyi. The sequence goes on along the minus strand of NZ_NXIB02000008.1, from coordinate 3,729 downwards.
GGAAGATTCTTTTTGTGTAATTATGCCTTTTTCTAAAGCTGAGTAAAAACCCACCATCCAAAATAATTTAGCCACACTAGCAGGAAATCTGAGGGTTTGATTTTGATATCCGGCGGAGGTGTGGGCTTGGGAATTGCTCACATCCAGTAAACTAATTGATAGCGGTTCTATGGGTAATCCTTTGGTGGCGGCAATCTTCGCTGCTTCATCAACAATCACTTGCAATTCTTGAGAGTAAACTGGATTGGGAGGTGTTTTGATGTTGTAGGTAAAAGTGGGATCGGAACTGGAGTCTACTACATTTTCTGGTGTGGGAATTGTCGGCGGCGCTAGAACCTCTTGAGGTGAGATGACAGGCGGTTCGATCGCACGGCGAGATCTGAATGGTAGTGTGATGATCCAACCGATCGCGATCGCCCCTAGAATTAAGTACAGGATGTTACGGTATTTTAACCGAGCAAATGGCTTCCTGACTCGGCGACGGGACTTGACTGGACGCTGGTTGGTTGGACGTCGTGAGTTGGTTAGGCGTCTAGGTAGGGCTGTTTTCTTCTCAGAAAACCCAGCCTTTTGTCGGGGTTTTCTCCCCGTATCTACCGCTTCCCGCCAACGATTTGTTAGGTATTTCAGCGATTGGGAGAACCACAGGGAGATGTCCCCTACAGAGAATGAAACAGCCCTGGGGCGTCTGGGGGGAATTTGGCGGCGTCGGCGGTCTACTTGCATTACAGTGGTGTGGTATCAAACTCGCAGGATCAGTTTATATCGAGGGGCGTCTCAATGACAATTTTGTCGATCGACTCAGTTTTTGCCCATTCTAAATATTTTATGGGCTGATTTATACTTCTGATAATTGTAAAAATCTCAGAATAGCACTCCGTTGAAGCAAAATCCATTTAAAAATATGAGAAATTTTTGGGGGCTGGCTGTTTTGGGATTAATAATGGTTGGCGTTAGTAATTCTTTGATACCTGCTGTTTCAGTATTTCAACCTCAATCTGCGACTGCTGAAGCTATTGTCGATCGACAAATAGGAATCAGACAACTTGATTCAAATCATATTACTACAGAAACTGCTGTACTTCCTGAAGACATAGCACATTTTGAACGGGTTGTAAAGTATGCAAAACAACAAAATTTGCCCGATCGCTCGATGGGACAAATTATACAGGCGATCGGCGATTATTTTCTGGGTAAACCCTATGCTGAGGGCTTGTTGGATAAATCGGGCACAGAAAAATTACTCATAACTTTAGATAAATTTGATTGTGTTTTATTTGTCGAAACTGTACTCGCGATCGCACGGGGTGTAGTTGTCCAAGATTACGATTATCAAAATTTTGCAAATCGGATTGAATCACAGCGCTATTTAAACGGTAAAATGAACGGTTATTGTAGTCGGTTGCACTATTTTTCCGAATGGATTAATGACAATCAAAAACGTCAGACAGTAGAAAACATCACGGCAAAATTGGGCGGAATACCAATGGATAAAAAACTCAATTTTATGAGTCAGCACCGCAGCAGTTATCCGCAAATGTCGAAGGATGAAACGACTTATCAGTGCATTGTTAACATCGAATCTGATTTAGCAAAATCCACAGTCAATTACATACCAGAAAATCGGATTAAAAGTATTTATTCTCAGTTACAACCAGGGGATATTGTGGCGGTAGCTACGGCGGTGAAAGGATTGGATGTGACGCACACTGGTTTGGTTTATCGAAATCGCGACGGGAATATTGGTTTAATTCATGCTTCCCCGGCGGGACAGGTGACGGTGGCTTACGACTTGCACAGATATATTAGCAGAGTTGAAAGTGCGATCGGGATTGTGGTAGCTAGGGCGATCGATCCCAGACAAAATGGAGTAAGATTAAACTCATATGTTGCACCATTCTCAAGAACAGGCAAGATGCCTGTTCCACAACAAAATTAGTCTCTTGTGGAACAGGCAAGATGCCTGTTCCACAACAAAATTAATCTCTTGTGGAACAGGCAAGATGCCTGTTCCATAACAAAATTAGTCTCTTGTGGAACAGGCATCTTGCCTGTTCATAAAAAACTTATTGAGAATTGTGTAAGATCTCAGATTAAACGAACCGCGAAGGCGCTAAGGACGCGAAGGAAGAGAAAGAAGAGGAAGAATAAGATGCAGTTCTTCCTTCGCGCTATGAGCATCTTCGTGGTTTAATCATTCCGTAGTTACCAGATTTGATATCAATTGACAATTTCGCTACGAGATACCTTACTATTTCTCGCAGGATTTGCCGTTAATTCCGGCGGTGAGGCTTGAACAGCTCCCCATTCACTCAAAAAGTCTTTCAACAAAACCTCTTGCTGAGTGCGAAATACCTCCACATTAGGGCCTCCATTCATCATCACAAACCAGACAGTTTGCTGTTTCTGAGTTGGCAATGCTCCCCCCAAGGCGCTGACATTATCCAAAGTTCCTGATTTGATTACTGCTAATTTTGGCAACGGCCGTTCCGACAGTATCCCTTTGTCTTTTCCAACTACAGTTAAAACATCGGCAACTGTCATATTGTAAGGTTGAAGATAGCGTTCTAATGCTAAAAATAAACCGCAGGCGGCGCGAGGCGAAATGAGGTTCTCTTCACTTAAGCCGGAACCGTTGACAAGTTGAATTTCTGCGGGGGGGAGTCCGGTGGCTGCTGCTGCTTGTTGGGCGACTACTTTTGCGCCACCGACAGTATCGGCTAACATATCTGCCATCAAGTTGTTGCTGTACTGATTCATTTTTTTGATCAGTTCAGCTAGGGGCAAAGAGTAATGTTTGATTAAAGGTTGTGCGCTGATGGTAGGTGTTGATGAAACTTTGACAGTCCCGTCAATTGTTACTTGCGGTTTGGGGGTGTTTGGAGGTAGTGTTTGATGTTGGGCTGTGGCTTCGGCAGACCATATTTGACTGTTCAATCCTTCTTTGAGCAATTCTCCAGATTTAAGGGGATTTAATTCAAAGTTCATGTAAAATTTATCGACAATTATGAGGTTGCCTGTGACTCGTTTTATGCCTTTTTTATTTAAGGCGTTGCCGATCGCGATCGCCTCTTCCCACACAAATAACGGATCTTCGCCACCTTGAATAATTAAGTCGCCTTTTAATATTCCGTTTTCTATGCGACCGTTTGTACTAATCAAAGTAATAAATTGATGTTCTGGCCCGAACTTTTGCAGTGCTACGAGAGATGTTGCTACTTTGGTAATTGAAGCGGCGGGCAGAGGGATTGTCCCTTGATGATTTGCTAGTAAAGTATTGCCAGATTGTATCCAAATGCCTTGATTCTCTTTGGCAAAACCTTGGGATGTCAAGCTGTTGAGGTATTGTTGGATTTTGGTATTTGTGGTGGTTTCGGGATTGCTAACAGAGACTATGAGTGGCTGATTTACTTGAATCGGCGATGGGGAAACTGTGGCGACAGGAGTGGAAGATGAAAGTTCGGCGGATGGAGTAGCAGCACATCCGGTAATTAGTGTCAAAAGGGCGATCGGCTTTAAATAGCGCATTTTCAGAATAATGTTAATTTTCATCAGCTTTTTCAAGAGAACTTACACATAAATACCAAAGAAACCGGGTTTTTCACCAAAATCAAAGGCTCAGATCAAGTATTTCAGTAAAAAAACCCGGTTTCTGCCTCCATGATTATTTAATGTCCCAATGCCCAATGCCCAATGCCCAATGCCCAATGCCCAATGCCCAATGCCCAA
>NZ_NXIB02000089.1 GCF_002412335.2 Tychonema bourrellyi FEM_GT703 | reverse complement strand
TTCCTTCTTCCTTCTTCCTTCTGACTATGTTTTCCTTCGCTCGTCGAGCCAGCGCTGTAATATTAGGGCTGCGGCTTTGCGATCGATCAAACCTTTGTTTTGTGATGGCGAAATCCCTTGTGCTTGGATCAGTTCCTCTGCGTGGACTGAAGTCAGGCGCTCGTCCACGTATTCTAGGGGCAGTTCTAGGGCTGTGGCGATGCGAGTGGCATATTTTTGTACTTGTCGGGCTTGAGCACCGACATCTCCGTTCAGGGAGTAAGGTAAGCCGGATACTAACATTTGCACATTCCGCTCTCGGACGAGTTCTCTGAGGTAGGCTAGGTCTCGATCGAATGACGATCGCACTAGAGTTGTAATACCGGTAGCAATTAAACCAGTGCCGTCACATCCGGCGATGCCGACTCGTTTGAGTCCGATATCTAGTCCTAGTGCTGAAATCCACAATTTTTGGTCTGACATTATCAATCAATTTGAGATTTTAGAGTCATTTATTTTTCGCCTCAATAGTTCTTATTTAACGAACCGCGAAGACGCGAAGGACGCGAAGGAAGAAGGAAGAAGGCCCTTCGACTCCGCTCAGGAACCGCTTCAGGAAGAAGGAAGAAGAATTGAAATGCTATCAAATCAAGAGCTACCGTCGATCGGCAAATCGGACAATTTCAGAGGCAAAATACTGGCATCATCTGTTGCTGTTGATTCGGAAATTTGACTGTTCAAGGGGTTAACTTGATTGGCTTGGTTGTTTCCTGTGTCAGCCAACAGGGGTTTAACCTCGGACGATGGAGGTGTGGTTGCGGCTTCTGGGGCGATCGGGCCTAGCCACGACATTCTACCGGGCACGGGTTTGCGAGTTGGCTGGAAGCCTTGCAGCATTTCTGATAGCTGGAGTCCTTCGAGTGAGACTAATTTGGACTCGCGCAATTTGTGCCATACCGATCGCGACATCAGTAAACTGTGTTCCACACGCACGGCTCCAAATTGCTCTAAATAAGCTTCTCGTTCGGGCTGATAATCAGCGGAAGCTAGATTGAGACTTTGAACCGGGAAATCTTGGACTAGGCGGGCCATCTGGGACAGTAGTTCTGGATACAGCCAGGTGTAGGCTGGGTGTACGGTCAATTGGGCGACGTGAGGCTCGTTACCGCTGCGGGATAACTGTACCTGAAAATAGCCGATCGCAGCTTTGCGCTGTGGTTCAAACACGTAAGCACTGACTACTTCTGTTTTGCCTAACCACTGTCTGACACCTTCGATTAAAGCACCTAAAAAACTGGTTTTGAAATCTTGAATATGGCGATCGAATACTTGGCGCACGTGGGGCGGCATGGATGCTGTATCTAGTTGATATAGCAATTGAGCGTCGGCGTTGCTCACAGGTAGCAAGTTGGGCAAATCTGGGGTAGCACAGGCCATTTCTTGAAGACGTTCTGGGGCGATCGTCCAATAGGTCATCTGGGCTAAAGGTTGAAATCCATTTTGCCTATACAAAGCCAGGGCTGATGTGTCGCCCACATTCACTTCCAGCAGCCATGTCCGCGCCTCCCACACTGCTTCAAAACAGTGCCTTAGTAGCATCGAACCAATTCCTTTGCTACGGGCTTCTGAGTCTACGCCGATGCGATCGATCCGCCAAGTGCTACGGGTGCGGTTGAACGGAGAAATCTGAATTACGCCCTTAACGATGCCCTCTTCTTCGGCAACATGAGCCCGGAACAGTGACTGATAAGGGTTAGGAAACAGGCTCAAAATCTTTAGCAGTCCGTACCAACGGCGAAGCTGCTGCAACTTGCTGGTGAATACCAAGTCTGGGCTTGCGCCCTTGGGGTTTTCTGCCTCATCGGTTGTTTCCGCGCAAAGTTGTTCCATCACCTCGATGTCGCGATGCTGAAACGGGCGGATCACCACCTGGTTTTGGTTTGGGGAGGGGAATGAAGTCATTCGATTTTAGATTTTAGATTTTAGATTTTGGATTGATTCTATTTTAGATTTTAGATTTTGGATTGATTCCACCGATAAATCCGGGGGCTTGTACCATCAAGAAATTATTAATCATAAGAAGAAAGTGGAGAATCGTAAATTAAAAATTTCCCAACGGAGAGAATTAGGGAAGTTTTGAGTTTTCAATTAATAACTGACAACTCAAAACTGTTCTTTTTCCCCCCTTCTTGCTTGGACTGAAAATTAAAAGTCACCTTTTTAATTTTCAACTCAAGAGTTCTTTGACAATGGTCGAATTACAACCACCGGTGTTCGTTCATCTGCATTACCTGCGGGGTTGCTACGCAAGGCTTGCTCTAAAAATGTTACCGATAAATCGGAGGTCGCTGCTAATATCTTAACTGCTTTTAAGTCATTAGCGTCTACGATCGCCGCCGCAAGTCCAGTTTCTCGTTGAATTTGCTCTACAACTTGCTGGGGATTTTCCGGCCCAAGCACGATAAATTGGTCAAAGGGAGGCAATGTCCCGGTAACGTCGTCAATCAGTCTGGCTTGTTCCCCTGCTAGTTGGTAGAAAACTCCCGGTTTACCAAATACTTTAGCTACAGCGCCGATCGCAAATGCTGCAACTACGCGCCAAGGCCCAACTACATCAACTAAAGTCTGCATCCCGCAAGCTGTAGCTAAACTGGACATGGGTAAGAAAAACAAGCACACTCGCTTAGCCGCCCATCCGGGTTTGACTTCGCTGGGATGGCGATAACGTCCCTGCATCAAAGCTAAGGGAGTTTCTGCTAGGGCGACAATATCGCCTTTTTGGGCGCGGGGAAGCACGTAACGCTTGACAATTTCGACGGGATTGTCTATTTCTGTCAGAATGTGGGTGCGAATCGGCAAAACTTCGGCAACTCCGACATTGCGGGCGTTTGGTACTGTCTCGGAGTTGGGAAATTGCAGCGGTACTACGACGTGGCGGACTTTCGGGATGCGCCCGCCTGGGCCGTAGGTGGTGAAATGTACTTGTACCCAAGCTGACTGCAATTTGGTTAAATCTTGCCCGTGAATGTCTATGGAGACTTTGATTTTCGTGCTTGCTTGGGCTTTGACGATGTAGCCGAACCAGTAATCATCGGGTCTAGCTGATGCGTCTTTGTGGCAAGGAATCACCTTGGTTTTGGAAGTCACATCATCTAAACTAGCATCTGAGATCAGTTTCACCTTTGCACGCACTTCCGGCAACATGATCTCAAACCGCTTTGTCAGGTTGCGGAACTCCATTTCCCCTACTAAAAGGTAGTGGTTGGCTTCGTTTATGGCTAAGTGCCATTCTCCGGCTGTGAGTTCTAGTTTATTTCCACGGGGAAGGAGGCGATAGTTCAACTCCAGGCCCAACCCGCCTAATGCTAGCAGCGAACCTGCTGCTGCGATTCCTGTTGCTAAAGTCTCAATCACTCAAGTCACCGCCAATTATAATTTCTGTTTACTTTAGTCGATATCGGGTACTTCGATCGCCGATCCGGTAGTAATTTGAGCTTGTGAGGGTGTCGGTGGTGTTGGGGTTGGGGATGGGATGTGCGATCGGTTTTTAACAAAATCAACTAAATGTTAGAATTTTGACAAAGTTCTTCAACCGATTTCATTGGTAGATAAAGCTTCATCGGGTTTTGTTTGAACTTTTGAAAACCATATTTTTGATAGAAATTGGCTGCTGGCTCATCCAGAGCTTCTGCAATGACAGCGAGAGATGCAACTTGTGCAGTTGCTAAGAGTGCTTTGGTCAAAGCATCTATCAGAATCAACTCGCCGAGATGTTGACCTTGATAAGTACGATCGACTGCCAAACGACCGAGTAATGTAGCAGGTAGAAGGGGATAGCGGGGCAGCTTTTTTGCAAAAGATTCATTCAAATCTGCGAGTTCAATGGTGTATGCAGAAAGCGTATAATAGGCAATCACATCAGTGTTGGGAGAGTCCACTAAAACGAATACGATTGCGACTTTCTTTTTGAGATCCTGAGAAGCTTGTTTGCGGATGTAGTTGTCCAAACTATCTTGTCCACAACAAAAAAGCTCTCTGTGATGTCTGCTGCTATCTAAGGGTTCAATTGTGAGTACCATCGCCCATCACTTGTTTGTAGCGCAAGGCTGCTGCTTTGAGAGCTTGATTCGGCTGGGTTGGATTCAGGAGGGCATTCACGAAAGCCTCACTGTCGTCAAGGTCAAGTTTCAGTCTTTGGTGCTGTTCAATAACTTTGGAAGCGACTGCTTGAACGCTGGCGATGACGAAATCTGTTAGGGTACGTCCTTCTAAGTCAGCGGCTTTTTGCCAAAGGGCTTTAATCTCTGGACTGACACGAGCCTCTAATAGGGCTGATGGTTCCGATTTAGTAGTTTTAGTCATACAAAATACGGTTTATCTAGTCTCTCCATTATATACGGCACTTGGTTGTATGTCACGCTAAAAGTTAGGGATCGATCGCGCATAGATTTTTCGGATTACTTTCACGCGATCGCGGAAAATTCGGGTAGAGTTGATGGCTACCCGAACAAGTCATATCCCGGTTTTTATCCCAACCTTGCTCTCAATTCATCCGCCGATAACTGAGGCAATTGTTCTACAAACAATGTCAATTCATCCACAGGTAATGCTAGTAAATTGGTAAGGGCTGTCGGCAGAAGATCGCCCAACTCACTTTGGCGCATTTTCAAGACATTTTCGGCTAATAATCTGACCGCTTGTTGTCTTCCTGCTTCATCGACTGTCAGCATCGATATTGCTAGCAACAGCACCGTAAAATCCGCTGCGGAAAAGTTTGATATTGGAGATAATAAAGCCGTCATTTTTGAGTTAATTTCTCCAAATCTTACTTGCAGGAAATTTTCTAAAATCAAGCGCTGTTGTGCTTGTCTGCCTTGTTCTAGCCCTTGTTCTAGCCCTTGTTCTAACCCTTGTTCTAACCCTTGTTCTCTAGCTTGTTGCTGTGCAGCTTGTATTTGTTCTCGAAAAAGTGGTGCAATGGCCATAATTAACTCCCGCTCTTCTGGCTCTGATTCTTCTTGAGTTTCGGCTACCAAATGTGATTGTAGGCGATACAATAATTCTAGCGCGATAATCCGTAACGGATCGTCCGTTGCTAAACTGCTCAATTCGGCGATCGCCCTTTGCTGCACTCCCCCTTTGCCTAAAATCCTCAACCACATGGTTTCTGGAGTTTCTGGCAATTGGTGAATCACCACAATTGCGGATTTCAAATGCGTAGGCAAAAAATAGACACCCTTCACCCAATTCTCAGGGTTGGGTATCGCGCCAAAACCCTCCAGCAATGGTTTCGATGCTGTCGGTGTCAAAATCCACAGTCTAGGCAACTTAGTATCATCATACTGAGTATTTTCTCTCCTGGCTTGACGCTCCAATTCACCTCGCAAATCCCATAGCTTACCCATGCAGCTAATAACTTCGCCGACACTTACAGGATTGCGAAAGGGTTCAAAAATTGCAGTCGTGCTAGCCATTTTTCCCAATAATCCCAGGGTGGCTGAGTATTCGGGAATTGCAGTACCTGGAATGAAATAAACATCGATTTCTCGCACTTCGGCTGCAACATCGCGCCCGATATTTACTGTTCCGATGGGAGACAGCAGTTCTTCCAAGTATTCTTTGGCAAAGCGATCGTGAATGAATCGCGTCATATAAATTTTGTTTGATAGTTACTGATTAAATTTTATCATGTTGTTCGGCTTTTCATCTGACAATAATTAGACAAATATAAAAAACTAAAATACCTATGAAACCCGACTATTTTAAGAAGTCGGGTTTCTAACATATCTCGCATTTTAGGTTCAATTAGAATGCAATCGGCAATCAATAACTAATTTGCAAAGTCACCGATGCTTCAATTTGCTGTTCCCCTCCCACCACGGGTGTTGTAGCATCGGCAACAGCACCACGAGTAGCAGCAAATTGCCGGTACACAGGAGGCGGCGCAGAAGCACCATTGACTTGAATACTCAGAATTTCTCCCCGCTTGAGATTCAGGGCGCTCAAGACCGCATCAGCTTGGGATTGAGCATCTTGGGTTGCTGTTTTGAGGGCTTGTTTTCGAGCAGATTCGATCGCACTTTCGGCCGCCACAAAACTCACACCATCAATGCGTGTAGCCCCGGCATTCACCGCATCGTCGAGCAAAGTCCCGGCAGATTGAGTATTAATCCGAAAAGTGACAGTATTCGTCGCCGTATAGCCTGTGATCTGCGGTGAAGGCTTACTTTCGTAGTTATAAATGGGATTGAGGGTGATGCCGGCAGTTTCGAGTTTTTCGACTTGGCGCGATCGCAGTAACTCTACCACAGCAGACGATCGCCTTGCCGCTTCCTGCTGCACCTCGGTCGCCGTTTTCCCCTGCACCTCAACACCCAAACGCACTTGAGTCTGAGTAGTCGGAATTGCGGCTATCCCGCGCCCAGTAACTGTCAGCGTTCTGAGCCGCTGTTCTTGAGCCTCCGCCCGGTCTAATCCGGTGAAACTAACGAGAGTTAAGGTTAAACATAAAGCTGTTAGCAGACTGCGGAAATTAAGGCGATCGCGCGATCGGACAATTGGATTCATAAACTTGATTCTCTTTAGATACAATAGATGGTATAATCTTATGTTGCAATGGAAATTTTCAGATATCCGCACGGTTACATTTTTAGAAACTTAAATTAATCGGGAATTGGGAATTGGGAATTGGGAATTGAGCAGTTAATATATGCAATCCTTAAAACAACTTGCTAGGAAACTAAAAAAAGAAACTTACGCTATTTATTTAGCCAGTATTGACCCCAGAGTGCCTTGGTATGCGAGAATGTTAGCTGGTGTTACCGTTGCCTATGCTTTTAGCCCGATCGACTTAATTCCCGATTTCATACCAATTCTCGGCTACTTGGACGATTTAATCATAGTCCCCTTGGGAATTTGGCTAGTCATAAAAATGATTCCGCCACAAATTTTAGCCGAGTGCCGAGAAAAAGCAGCCACAGAAATAGAACGAGGAAAACCGATAAATCGGGCCGCTGCTGTCGTAATTGTCGCCATCTGGATTGGATTCGGAATATTAACTGCAATATGCCTGAAACAAATATTTAAACCTTGAAAAATGCCAACGTTGCCAAACATCCGTTAAATCCGTTACCAAATCCGTTACCAAACATCCGTTAAATCCGTTAAAAAATCCGTTACCAAACATCCGTTAAATCCGTTAAAAAATCCGTTGCCGAACTTCCTTCTACATTATGACTCAAACTACCGACTTTCTCAGCACACTCAATCCATCTCAACGCCAAGCAGTCGTACACTATAACGGGCCACTGTTAGTAGTGGCCGGGGCCGGTTCCGGCAAAACACGAGCTCTAACTTACCGAGTTGCTAACTTAATTCGCACCAATCGAGTTGATCCCGAAAATATTCTGGCGGTAACATTTACCAATAAAGCCGCCAGAGAGATGAAAGAAAGAATTGAGAAATTGCTGGCTACTCAACAAGCTGAAGCCGAATATGGCAAACCTTTAGAAGAGTTAGCACTGGATGTGCAAACGAAATTGCGATCGCAAATTTATCGTAACATTACCAAACACATTTGGATGGGAACTTTCCACTCTCTCTGCGGCCGGATTCTCCGCTATGATATTGAAAAATATCAAGACGAAAAAGGCAGACAGTGGAAACGCAATTTCTCGATTTTTGATGAGTCGGATGCTCAAAATCTTGTTAAACAAATTGTCATCAAAACTCTCAACCTCGACGACAAGAAGTTTGATCCAAAAAAGGTGCGATACGTCATCAGTAATGCTAAAAATAAAGGTTGGTCTCCCCAAGAATACCTGTTAGCAGAACCGGATTATAGAGGTCGCGTAATTGCTGATGTCTACACTCGCTACCAAGATGCTTTAGCCGCAAACAATGCTTTAGATTTTGACGATTTAATCCTAGTTCCGGTGCAACTTTTGCGGCAAAATGAGCAAGTATTAAATTATTGGCATCAAAAGTTTTGTCATATTTTAGTTGACGAATATCAAGATACCAACCGCACTCAATCCGATTTAATTCGGCTCTTGGTGACAAATAATGCCGACCCGAAAGATTTCGATAAATGGCAAAATCGCTCTATTTTTATAGTCGGTGATGTCGATCAATCAATCTACAGTTTTCGGATGGCAGATTATACCATATTGCTGGAATTTCAAGCAGATTTCGGGGATGGTTTGTCTGACGAGAAAACCCAGACAATGGTAAAATTAGAAGAGAATTATCGATCGCGCTCAAACATCCTGGAAGTCGCAAACCACCTAATTCAAAACAATACCGAACGTATCGATAAAGTTCTGCGTGCTACTCGCGAACCCGGAGCTCCGATTACTATCTGGCGGGCTGACAATGAAATAGATGAAGCAGAGTTTGTGGCTGGTCAGATTCACACCTTAAAGCGACAGAATTCGGAATTTGAACATGGGAGTAATTTTGCGATTCTCTACCGCACTAACGCTCAATCTCGCTCCTTTGAAGAAGCGTTAATGCGTTTAGATATTCCCTACAATATTGTCGGTGGTTTGAAGTTTTACGATCGCAAAGAAATCAAGGACATCCTAGCATACCTGCGAACCCTTGCCAATCCAGACGACAGCGTGAGTCTCAAACGGATCATCAATACTCCTCGTCGCGGCATTGGTGATACCACATTCGGGAAAATCGAAGACGCTGCAACTCAATTGGGCATTCCTTTGTGGGAAATTCTCAAGAATGAGTCTGATGTCAATACCATCGCAGGGCGATCGGCAAAAGCTATGATTAAGTTTGCTGAAATGATAGCTCGTTGGCAATCGCAAGTTGAAACCCTACCAGCTTCGCAAATTGTCAAAGGAATTATCGAAGATTCCGGTTATATTGATGACTTGAAAAATCAAGGAACTGAAGAAGCCGAAAATCGCATCGCAAACGTCCGAGAATTGTACAATGCCGTGCTACAATTTGAAGAACAAAACGAAGAAGCAACCCTAACCGGATTTTTATCAAAAGCATCTTTATCATCGGATTTAGATGACTTGCAAGAAGGAGATTCCCGCGTATCGCTAATGACACTGCACTCTGCCAAAGGGTTGGAATTTCCCGTAGTATTTCTAGTCGGAATGGAACAGGGTTTATTTCCCAATTTTCGCAGTTTGGATGACCCCAGAGCCATAGAAGAAGAGCGGCGTTTGTGTTATGTTGGCATCACTCGCGCTCGCGAATTGCTATTTCTGACTCATACTCGCGAACGTCGTTTGTGGGGAGGTTTTCGCGAACACTGTACTCCTTCCCTATTTTTGGGAGAATTGCCGCCAGAGTTTATCGCTGGAAGTTCGCGGAAAACTAAGGCTGGGAAAACTAATAGTTCAGCATCGAATTCCCGGCGTTCTCAACAGAGTCAAAATCTACAATTGATCGATTGGAAAGCGGGGGATAGAGTTGTTCATCCTACTTTTGGGCTGGGAGAAATTACTCATGTTTTGGGGGAGGGAGAGAAGGTTAATTTGGCCATTAAGTTTTCTGGTTTAGGTCGAAAAATTATCGATCCCAGGAATTCTCAATTACAGCGGCTGGAGTAGTTTGTAGACTATAGCAATCCTAAATCATTTGTGAACTTCTTACTCCCTCCCCTTAATAAGGGGAGGGTTGGGGTGGGGTAAAAAACTTTACGACTCATTTAGGATTGCTATATATTTTGGGCTGGCAAGATGCTCACCCCACAAATACTTTTATTTATTGTGGAATTGGAGTAGTTTGTAGACTGTATTTTGGGCGGGCAAGATGCCCACCCCACAAATACTTTTATTTATTGTGGAATGGGCATCTTGCCCGTTCCTAAGAATGTGAGTGAAGGGTTTTTTTGAATGTCACGGAGACAAAGTTAATTGCCATTCTCCGGCTTTGCTATTCCAAGCGGGCGATGCTGTTTCCCCAGCAACATAAGGCCCCCAGTAGCGACGAGAACCATCTTGAGCGAAGACAACCAAAATGTCTCCCTGTTTGAGTTTTAGCTTGGTTTGAGGAAGGGACAGCATCAATCCTTTGCCGCCACCTTCTCCGGGCGCAAAGTCCCAGTGGGCGGGTTTGCTGTAGGATTTTTCGGTTTCTCCCTTCGCCAACAGGGCCACTCGCACCGGGTGTTCGCTGCGGTTGCTGACGCGCAAAGTGCCGGTGGCTTCGACATTTGCAGGTATTGATGAGGCGTTTTTGAGTTCTTCTGGTTCTACGGGGATTGATGTTGGTTTGGGTTTGGCTGGGATGACTCTGTTTGGGGTGGCTGTGGTGGCTGGGGGGAACACGGTGGCTGTCCGTGGCAAGTTGTTTGGTAGATTTGAATTGTTGGAGATAGTGATTTCAACACGTCTTGAGATGACTGCGGTCATCAGGGCGATGGACAATCCGATCGCGATCGGGTAAATTTTAATTTTCATATATTTTATGATTAAAAGATAGGTAACACATACTAATTACTGTTGTTTATGCAGAATACCCGAATAAACAGATTTATTGATGTTCTGGCCGAGCAATTTAGACGCTGGCTGAGCAATCCTTGGCGGCGGATTTCGCTGTGGGTAATTACTCTGCTGTTCGGCAATTTTTTGGGAACAGCTATTTCTACAATTGCCGGACAATCTGCTAATTGGGATATTGTCGCGGCAGCTTGGTTGATTGTTTTGACTGAATTGGTTAACCGATTTGTTTATGGCAGCAATCAGCCTGCGGTGCGTTCTTTGTGGGTGGATATCCTCAATGCTCTAAAAATTGGTGTGACTTATAATTTATTTGTGGAAGCTTTCAAGCTGGGTTCTTGAAAAGGAAGAAGGAAGAAGGAAGAGGAACAAAATAATATTGATGGTTCCAGGAATTAAGAAATTCCTAGTTACCGAGAAGGTTGCGATATCATTTTTGAGTTAAAAAGCTGTGAGTTTTGGGAATATGTCACTATGACTTTAATGCTTGTGGAAATTTTAGAAGGATGGATATCTGGAAATTGCCCAACCGATCGCGATTTCGAGCAGTTAGCTCTTTGGGAACTTGCTGATGATTTGCGATCGCCTGCTTTTGGCGTCACTCCCACGAATGTGGCTGACGTTGTTCACCGCAAAACCGAGTTATTCTTTTCTATTCTCAATATATTACATACTTTCCCCGTAAAGTCAACTAATTTTCTGGAAATTTTGTGGTATCTTTGGCTACCATTGGCCATGAAATTGTCGTCTGAAACACAAAGTTTAAAACGTCCTTTAATTCAAGGGATTTTAGGAGGGCAAGGAACGGGGAAAACAACTTTATCTGAGGTTTTACGACTAATTTTGGCGAAATTGGGATATTCTATTGTTAACCTTTCTTTAGATGACCTTTACCTGAGTTATGCCGATCGCCTACAATTACAAAAACAAGACCCACGGTTAATTTGGCGGGGCCCGCCTGGAACCCATGATATTGAATTGGGAATCGCGGTTTTAGACGAGTTGCGTTCTAGCAAAACAGGAGAATTAGTAGCAGGGAAAAATATCAAAATCCCCCGATTTGATAAGTCGGCTTGGGGGGGTGCAGGAGATAGAATTTTGCCTGAAAGTGTTTCTGATGTGGATATTGTCCTGTTTGAAGGCTGGTTTGTGGGTGTAGAGCCAGTGGATGAGCTACAATTGAATCAGTTTTTGGCAGATTCGCCGTTTCC
This sequence comes from Tychonema bourrellyi FEM_GT703, assembly GCF_002412335.2. Classification (GTDB taxonomy): domain Bacteria; phylum Cyanobacteriota; class Cyanobacteriia; order Cyanobacteriales; family Microcoleaceae; genus Microcoleus; species Microcoleus bourrellyi. Next base: position 5,521 of record NZ_NXIB02000089.1, on the reverse strand, counting down.
GATTTGCACAGAGAGCGATCGACAGTTTGCGCGTGATATGAATGCTAAACTATGGGATTATGTGCCACTGTGGAATCGTCTCGATCGATTGATAGTTTTGTATCCCCAAGATTATCGGGTTTCTCAAGTTTGGCGCAATCAAGCGGAACAGAAAATGATGGCTGCTGGGAAGTCGGGAATGAGTGAGTTGGAAATTAATCGGTTTGTGGAATATTTTTGGAAAGCGCTGCATCCAGAGTTATTTATTAAGTCAATGGTTGCTGGTGGTGTTAGAGTGGACTTGGCAATTGAACTTAAGTGCGATCGGACTATTGAGAAGATTTATAAGTAGAAGGAAGAAGGAAGAAGGAATATTAGCAAGGGTTTGAGGGATTAATATTTTCTCAATAGTCAACAGTCAACTATCAACTGTCATTGCCAATAATGCACTTCCATAAGCCGCAGAAGTACGAACTGGAGTCACCACAGGAACTTTCAGATAACGCTTTCTAATCGCACTCCAAACCAGATTTTTTGCCCCACCACCAGCAGTATAAACCTTTGTCAAAGGAGTGGCACCCAACTCCTGCAATAATTCATATCCCCGCGATTCAATCCGCGCTATACTTTCCAGCAAACCGTGCAAAAATTCCACAGGATCAGCGGGACGAGGTTCTAATCTAGGGAGTAAATTTGGGTCATTATTCGGAAAGCGATCGCCTTTTTTCAATAATGGATAATAATCCAGCAAACTCTCTTGCTTTGGATCAATTTGTTTGCTATAATAGTCCAATTCAGTATCAGTAAAAAAGTGTCGCAGCACCGCACCTCCGGTATTAGAAGCGCCTCCAACTAACCACAACCCCCCCCCAGCCCCCCCTTGCAAAGGGGAGGTGAAACGATGACTGTAAATTCCGTATCTGGCATCATCTACGCGGGTATAACTTAACAGTTTGATGGCTAAAGTAGAACCGAGAGAAGTTACTGCTTCCCCCGGAGAATTGACACCGCTAGCTAAAAATGCTGCAATACTATCAGTAGTACCACCACAAACGATACAGTCGTGGGGAAAGCCAAATCGATCGCCTATTTGTGCTGTCACTGGCCCGATCGCGATTCCCGGTGCCACAACTTGCGGTAATATAGGTGCGATCGACGACTTAAAAACACCCGCAATTCCCTCTGTCAGCCAACTTGGATAACACAAATTGGCAACATCATAACCCAATTTCAGAGCATTGTGATAGTCACTAATCCCCAATTTTCCGTGTAGCAAAAAGGCCAACCAATCCGCTTGATGCAGAAAAAACCTCCGTAGGGGCGGTGCCCCCGTGCCCGCCCTCCCTGTATCCTCGCACTCTAACCACCACAGGAGTTTTGCCAGACTTGATGTAGCATTTAATACAGTATGATTGGCTGGTGCGATCGCCCGCAATCGATCGAGTACCGTCACACCGCGTCCATCGTTGTATAAAATCGGCTCACATACTGGTATACCTTCGGTATCACATAGCATAACAGTGGATGAAGTGCCATCGATCGCGATCGACCTTACCTGACTGCGAATTGCCAAGGGAATTTGCTCGATTACCGCCCACAGCGCATTCTCCCAGCGCGACGGCAATTCCGATGCTGGTTCCTCGTGAGTAAAATTATACTGGCTCTCACTATGTATATTACCGTTAGAGTCGATCGCAGTCGATCGCACTCCAGTCGTCCCAAAATCTATCCCTAAGTAAAAATTCATTATATTAAGAATGATTTAACCGCAGAGAGCGCAGAGATCACAGAGAAAAGAGAAAGAGCACAGAGAAAGACAAAAGAGAGAGATCAATAAAGTGAGGTATGCCCAATGCCCAATGCCCTATGCCCTATGCCCAATGCCCTATGCCCTATGCCCAATGCCCTATGCCCAATGCCCCATGCCCCATGCCCTTAATTCCTACAGTGCACCCGCCGCCGTTTGGTCAAAAACACTACCACTCAAATGAGTTGTAACATTCATCGCCTGTAAAACTGGCAAACCTTCCGGGCCATGCGGATAATCAATCACACTAACCGCACCATTTCCCTGCTTAAACTTCCAGAAATGTTCCGGTTCCAAACCGAACAAATGACATAGAATCGCCTTGTTAATCGCATCGTGAGCAACCACAATCCCAGTACCAGAAACCGATTGTACAATATCTCGCCAAGATGCGATCGCCCTTTGCCAAACTTCCTGTAAATTTTCCCCCTCCGGCATTTGCACAGTTTCAGGAGATGTCTTCCATTCTGCCAGTAAACCCGGATAGGATGATTCTATTTCTGATTCAAACTTACCTTCCCACAATCCGTGACTAATTTCTCTCAATTCATCCCGGAGCTCCAACTGCAAATCGGGGTGATATTGGAGAATAATTTCCGCAGTTTCCTTCGGGCGCAACATCGAACTGCTGATGGCAAAATCTAACTTGATATTCTTCAGGAATTCCGCCGCCTTGCGAGACTGTTCGCGACCATTATCATTCAATGGTACATCAATTTGTCCCTGGAATTTTCCGGCTCGGTTCCAGTCAGTTTCACCGTGACGAACCAGCAACAAACGCGGCCCGCGATTTCCATCCCTCGGTTTCGGAAAAATCTCCCCAGTGTGAGCAGTTAAATTCAGTGATTCTAACTGAACTGCAACTTTCTTATTCTGCTCATTTTGTTCATCCTTAGCAACAGCAGAAGTTCCAAAATTAATAATGCTAATCCCGCAATTTGACTGCTGAATAGATTGATAATAAGCAGGAGAAACTTCCGAAGCCGTAGCAATCAGAGCGCGGTTAATGCCGTTGTGAGCTACTACTAGAATTGTACCCGAACTATGCTTAGATAATAGTTCTTTCCAAAAAGTCCGAGCGTTAGCAAAAATTGCCAATACGGGAAAATGTTCGATTTCTGCTTCGTTTGATGGCAGTTTCATCGAAAATTTGTCTGGATTTTGCTGCCAACAATGGTATGCTTCTGGAAATTGATCGATCGCATCTTGACGCAGCATCCCTTCCCACAGAGGTAAATCGATTTCCATCAATTGATCTGTTGGTTGGAGTTGTGGCGGATTTGTCAAGCGCGAAACGATAATTTCGGCTGTTTCTTTCGCTCGTTGGAGCGGGCTGCTGTAGGCGGCATCAAAGGTGATACTGCTGAGCGTTTCGCCTACTTGAAGGGCGGCGGCGCGGCCTGCTTCTGTCAAAATTGATTTATCCAAACGACCTTGGATACGCCGTTCCAGGTTGTAGGTGCTTTGGCCGTGACGGACTAAGATAACGCGAGTAGTCATTCGATTTTAGATTTTAGATGTTAGATTTTAGATTCAAAAGATGATCCAGGAGAAATTTTACCAGTTCCGGGGACACTCTCGACTGCAACCGCCTATGATTAAAGACGGAACAGACTTACGCGCGGATGCGCGCGGGATGGAAAATCGAGGATGACACTGAAACGGATATTTTTAGGTATTTTAACAGCGATCGCGATCGCCTTGGTCGGTTTGTCTTTACTTGCTAGCTGGAATGAACCGCAAATTCAAAGTCGGCTGGAACTATATCAGACAAATTTACTACTTCATGCCTCCGAATGGCAAGGGGAAAATAATTCTAGTTCTAATTCTAGTTCTAATTTAACTTCAGCTCGTAATAGTATTGTCGGTACTAATCCTTTAGATGCAGCTTTAGCACAGTATGCAGATGCACGAACCTCGACTCAGAAAACTCTTGCAACAACTCAAACACAACTAAAAGAACTTCAATCTTCCAGCATTTCCAATCCTCAAGATACTGCACAAAATGTAAAACTTGCTCAAAGTAATGCTCTGGAAGAGTCTATTCACAAGTTGTCAACGCTAAAAAGCGAACTTGATTTGCGTGTGGGTATTTTGCAAGCAAGTGCCAACAAAACCAATGTAGCACTCAAAACTTGGCAAGATTTAATCGAACCAAATAACACTCTAATCAACTCCGACACTTCCATCAAAACTGCTCAAGTTTTAAATGGGATTTGGAGCAATCCAGCTCAACTTTTACCCGATGCCGAATCGAGTATTAAAAAGTCTTTGGATGGTTGGTTCCGCTATCGTGCTTTAACTCAACTCTACAAGTTAGAAGAACGCGATAAAGAGCTGGCATCGTTGCAATCTGCCGAGCAAGTAATCGCAGCACAATCTGTAGAAAAATTGGCAATTGTGATTGGAATCCCTGGTATCGGACTTTGTATCGGCACGGTTTTGCTAGTTGGTTTGACTGTACAATGGTTCTTGCAAAGAAAGCAGTTGGATACAGCAGGTTCCGTGCCGATTTTGGCGCGAAATGGTAGCTTGACTTGGGATGTGCCTTGGGATGGGGAGATTGTTTGGCAGGTGCTTGTAGTCGGCTTTTTCTTTGTGGGACAAATCTTGATTCCCTATTTGTTGCTACCTGTGTCTTTGGCTGTTCTCAAGTTTAATCCTGCTAGTTTCGATCCGCGTAGTAAGGCTTTTTATATCTTTACTACTTATCTATTCTTGTCGGCGGGCGGACTTTCAGTATTGTATTTTTCGGTCAAGTCTTTTTTGCCTTTACCTGAAAGTTGGTTTCGGATTAATTGGCGGGGAAATTGGTTTTGGTGGGGTTTTGGTGGCTATTTTGTAGCTTTGCCTTTGGTAGTTTTGGTGTCGCTAATTAATCAGCAATTTTGGCAAGGACAAGGTGGCAGTAATCCGATTTTGCCGATCGTCCTTGAAGGTAAAGATAACGTAGCCTTGGCGGTGTTTTTCGCCACTGCGGCGATCGCAGCTCCGGTTTTTGAGGAAATCATGTTTCGGGGCTTTCTGTTGCCTTCTCTGACTCGCTATTTGCCTGTTTGGGGGGCGATCGCCACTTCTGCTTTATTGTTTGCTGTGGCTCACTTGAGTGTGTCGGAAATTCTACCGTTGGCGACTTTGGGGGCGGTGTTGGGATTTGTGTACACGCGATCGCGCAATCTGCTTGCTCCCATGCTACTCCACAGTCTTTGGAATAGTGGCACTCTCCTGAGTCTGTTTCTTTTGGGGAGTGGCGCGAGTTAATGTCAGTTGTTGTGAATAATTGTTAATTCAGCTTGCTTTTTTGACAATTATCCTAAAGAACACAGATTAAATAACCTGTGTAGGTTGGGTTGAGGGACGAAACCCAACGCCCTGGGAATGTTGGGTTTCATGCTTCAACCCAACCTACGGAAGTCAATGTTATTTAATTCTCATTCCTAAGCATCCTAGTGTGCTTAGGGCGCAAGTCCTGAAGCTGAGCGGAAAAACTTGCGTTAACATTGGAGTTAGATATTGTGCGATCGATTAATTGTAGGGAAACGGCACTGCCCATTGGTGTCAACTTAAGCCTGAAAGCCCTGAGAAATCTGGTTTTCACCTGAGTCTAGATCCCCCTAAATCCCCCTTAAGAAGGGGGACTTTGAGAAGACTCCTGTCCCCCCCTTCTTAAGGGGGGTTAGGCAGGGTGGATTAATTGTCGAAAGAGTAAACCAGTGAGGCTGGGCTATTTGCTGA